>NZ_JAZGLW010000006.1 GCF_036409155.1 Mycobacterium sp. 050128
TACGAGCAGGCCAACCAGCACGGGCAGAAGGTGCAGACCGCGGGCAACAACATGGCCAGCACCGACAGCGCCGTCGGGTCCAGCTGGGCCTGACAGATCTCGAGTAGTAGGGGCGTACCGAGCAATCGGTGCGCCCCTTCTGCTGTGTAGGGCTCAGAAGCGCCCGCCGCCGCCCATGAAGCCGCCGGTTGAGCCGCCCGGCGACGAGTTCGACGAGCCGCCGAACGACGTCGAGCTCCAGCCGCCGAATCCGCCCCGCATTCCTCCGCGGAGCAGGTCGCCGATGATGATCCCGCCCAGCATCGCGCCGGTGTCGTTGCCGCCGACGCGCGCGTAGGCGCGCTGGGCCGAGACCACGTCGGCGTTGGCCAGCGACTGCGCGTTGGCCGCTTGTGTCGACGCCGCGTTGGCGTGCGTGATCGCCTCGGCCGGGTTGGTCGATTTTGTGGCCTGCGCGGCCTCGAGATGTCGTTGGGCCTCGGCGAGTCGGGTACGGGCGTCAGGTCCGACGCTGCCGCGGCGGGTGTCGATGTACTCCGAGACTCCGCGCACTCGCGCCTGGGCGGTGAACAACGCCTGCTCGAGCGAACGGGTGAGCCGTTCGGCGTCCGCCTGTTCGTTGGCCACCGTGGCCAGCAGCCGGTTGAGGTCGGAGTCGGCCTTGGCCAGCTGCGCGAAAGTGCCCAGCGGATCCGCGGATCCACCGCCGGCGGCGGCGACGGCTCGAATGGCGGCATCACGGGCCGAGGCGAGCTCGCCGGCATGCGCGGCTTTCGCATTCTGCCCTTGCAGCTTCGCGGTGGCGTGTTCGATGCCGGCCTGGATGTCGGTCATCACCGCCGGCAACCGCTCAATGGCACGCCGGATGTCGCCGGCCGCGTTGTCCACCGCATCGAGTAGTGCGCGTGCTTGCCCGAGGGCCGACTCGCTGGCACGCACCGCATCGACCAAACCGCTCTGCTGTCCACTGACCGCATCGTCGGCCAGCGCACGTGCCGAGCTGATGTTGCGATCGGCGAATGCCAGCCGTTCTTTGGTGGTGGCGACATTGCCCGCCACCGAAGTCAGTGCCGCAGGGCCGAATTCATTGTTCAACTCGGCCAGTCGCCGTTCGGCCGGCTCGATGCGACTGGTGAGTTCGACGACCTGCTGGGTCAGCGCATCCAGGCGCGTGGCGGCGTTGACCACCAAATCGCGGAGCTGCTCGAACGCCGCGGTCTGTGCGTCCAGTTCGCGGTCGGCGCTGGCCGCCGACACGATTACCTGCGTGAGCAGGTAGCGTCGCTGCTCGGGCGTCTCGGGCATGGCGTCGTCAAGTTGCTGACGGACCGTAAAGGCTTGGGATAGCGCGGCTTTGGCCTTGTCGACGGCCCGGGTGAAGGGTTCGGTGCGCTCGGCGCCGAACTCGTCGATGGCCAGTGCGAGCTCGTTGGAGCTGGTGCGCACCGCATTGTCGACCTCCACCACCATCGAACGCGACAGGTCGTCAAGGGCGGCCAGTGGCACTGCTGCCAGCGCGGTCGCGTTGGTGGGGTCCACTCGGCGTGCGGCAGCCAGATCGGCGCTGCGGCGCCGCCGACGGCGATAACGCATGACGAACACCAGGGCCACCACCGCGACGATGATCAGACCGAGGGTGGCCAACAGCCAGAAGCGGTTCGACGAATTCGGCTGCGCATTCAGGCCATTCGCCGCGGAGACTGCGGCACCACGCCAGTCCCCTTGGCGCAGAGCGGGTTCGATTTCGTCGCGGCGCAGCTCGTCCACCTGAGATTGGGTCACGCCTTTCACCCCGGACGGCACCAGGAAGGCGTACGCGCGTCCGGTGGTGGCCACCGCGAGCAGCGCGTCGTAGGTACTCAGATCGCTTTCATGGATTGTGCGCTGCGCCCAGGCCGCCGGGTTCTGACCGGAGAAGTCGTCGACATACACCACCCACAGCCGGATGTGGCGGTCGTTGTACAGCTTGTCGATGGCGTCGCCCACTTCGGTGCGGGCAGACGGCGGCAGCGCGCCCGCGTTGTCGGTGACGTATCCCGGCAGCCGGAACGGGGGCTGTGCGTCGGCTGCCGAAGCCACCAGCAGTCCGGCGATGAGCATCGTCAGAATCACGCCGATGAAGCGGGCAATGCGCATAGGTCAATTTAGCCCCGTGCGAGACCGGGGCCACTTCCCGGCATTCCCTGGCAGACTGTGCTCCGGTGAATAAGAAGGTGATCACGAACGTGCAAGACCCATACGACGACTTCGACCGTCAACGGCGGGTAGGCGAAGCGCCGAAGATCGCGGGTCTGCCGGGCACGGAAGGTCAGCACCGCACCGACTTCGCCCGGGACCGGGCACGCGTGTTGCACAGTGCCGCGCTGCGCCGCTTGGCGGACAAGACGCAAGTCGTGGGGCCCCGCGAAGGGGACACCCCGCGCACCCGGCTGACGCACTCGCTCGAGGTCGCGCAGATCGGCCGCGGTATGGCGATCGGGCTGGGCTGCGATCTCGACCTCGTCGAGCTCGCCGGGCTGGCTCACGACATCGGTCACCCGCCCTACGGACACAACGGCGAGCGCGCACTCAACGAGGTCGCCGACGAGTACGGCGGATTCGAAGGCAATGCCCAGAACTTTCGCATCCTCAACAGCCTTGAGCCCAAAGTGCTTGACGAGCAAGGCAATAGCGCGGGGCTGAACCTGACCCGCGCTTCGCTGGATGCGGTCACGAAATATCCGTGGACACGTCGTGACGGCGTCGGAAAATTCGGGTTCTACGAAGAGGACCGCGAGGCTGCGGACTGGATGCGCGCGGGGGCGCCGCCGGACCGAATGTGTCTGGAGGCGCAGGTGATGGACTGGGCCGACGATGTCGCCTACTCGGTGCACGACGTCGAGGACGGTGTCGTCTCACAGCGCATCGATTTGCGGGTACTCGCCGACGACGACGAGGCTGCGGCGCTGGCCAAGCTGGGGGAGAGCGAGTTCTCCCGGGTGAGCGCCGACGATTTCATGGCGGCCGCGCGCCGGCTGTCGGGGCTGCCGGTGGTCGCCGCGGTCGGCAAGTACGACGCCACGCTGGCGGCGTCGGTCGCCCTCAAGCAGTTGACCAGTGAATTGGTGGGCAGGTTCGCCTCGGCCGCGATCGCGACCACGCGCGCGGCGGCGGGTGCCGGGCCGCTGGTGCGTTTCCAAGCCGACTTGCAGGTGCCCGACTTGGTGCGGGCCGAGGTCGCGTTGCTGAAGATTCTGGCGCTGCAGTTCATCATGTCCGACCCTCGGCATCTGGAGACTCAGGCTCGGCAGCGCGACCGCATTCATCAAGTGGCGCAGTGGTTGTACGCCGGTGCGCCCCGCACTCTTGACCCGTTCTTCGCCTCGGCATTCACCACCGCCGCCGACGACGGCGCCCGGTTGCGGGTGATCATCGATCAAATCGCCTCGTTCACCGAAGGCCGGTTGGAACGAATCGATGCCGGCCCGGCAAGTCCGTAACGGCCTTGTGGCACCCGATAGGCTGCGGGCATGAGCAGAAACACCGCCGTTGCCGCCGCCCTGTTGTCGCTGCCGATCGTGGCCATGACCGCGTGCAGCTCGCCTCAGCATGCGAGCACCCAGCCCGGCACCACGCCGCCGGTGCTCAGCGGGTCCCCGGGCTCGTCGACGACACCGAGTCCGGTGCCCAGCGGCCAAGCCCTTTCGGCTCAACTCAAAGCACCCGACGGCCGGCAAGTGGCCACCGCCACCTTCGAGGTGACCAGCGGCTACCTCACGATCACCGTCAAGACGGACACCCCCGGCATTCTGGCGCCCGGCCTGCACGGCATGCACGTGCATGAGATCGGCAAGTGTGAGCCGAATTCGGTTGCCCCGACCGGCGGCGCGCCCGGGAATTTCCTGTCGGCAGGGGGTCACTACCAAGCGCCCGGACACACCGGAAAGCCCGAAAGCGGTGACTTGTCGTCGCTTGATGTGCGCCAGGACGGCTCTGCCTACCTGGTGACCACCACCGACGCGTTCACCAGGGATGAGCTGTTGGCGGGCAACAAGACGGCCCTGATGCTGCACGGCGTCCAGGACAGCGACATGGCGATGGAGCGCGTTGCGTGCGGCGTGATCGGTCCGGCCAGCTGAGCTGGTCGGCACCGCAGCCGTACCCGGCGTCCTAGACTGAGCCGATGGCTGGCCGGATCTCCGATCGTGATATCGCCGCCATCCGTGAACGCGCCCGCATCGAGGAAGTCGTCGGCGATTACGTCCAGCTGCGCCGCGCGGGCGCGGACTCGCTGAAGGGCTTGTGCCCGTTCCACAACGAGAAGTCCCCGTCGTTTCACGTCCGCCCCAACCACGGCCACTTCCACTGCTTCGGCTGCGGCGAGGGCGGCGATGTGTACGCGTTCATCCAGAAGATCGAACACGTCAGCTTTGTCGAAGCCGTCGAAATGCTCGCCGACCGGATCGGCCACACGATCACCTACACCGGCGCCGCGGCCACCAACGTGCAACGCGATCGCGGCAGCCGCAGCAGGCTCGTCGCGGCGAACGCGGCGGCGGCCGAGTTCTATGCGGCGGAGCTGGAGTCCGACGAGGCGGCGCCCGCGCGTCAGTATCTGAAGGAGCGCAACTTCGACGCCGAGGCGGCCCGTCACTTCGGCTGCGGATTCGCGCCGTCGGGCTGGGAGAAGCTGACAAAGCATTTGCAGCGCAAGGGTTTCGAGTTCAAGGAACTGGAAGCCGCGGGCCTGTCCCGGGAGGGACGCCGCGGGCCGATGGATCGCTTTCACCGCAGGCTGCTGTGGCCCATCCGAAACTCGGCCGGCGAGGTGATCGGGTTCGGGGCCCGGCGGCTGTTCGACGACGACCCAATGGAAGCCAAGTACGTCAACACGCCCGAGACGCTGCTGTACAAGAAGTCGTCGGTGATGTTCGGCATCGACTTGGCCAAGCGTGACATCGCCCGGGGCCACCAGGCCGTCGTCGTCGAGGGCTACACCGACGTGATGGCGATGCATCTGGCCGGCGTCACCACGGCGGTCGCGTCATGCGGCACCGCGTTCGGCGACGAGCATCTGTCCATGCTGCGCCGGCTGATGATGGACGACAGTTTCTTCCGCGGCGAATTGATCTACGTCTTCGACGGCGACGCGGCCGGCCGCGCGGCCGCGCTCAAGGCCTTCGGCGGCGAACAGAATCTGGCGGGGCAGTCTTTTGTCGCGGTCGCCCCGGACGGAATGGATCCCTGCGACCTACGCCTGGCGTCGGGCGACGGCGCGCTTCGCGACCTGGTGGCGCGACGAACGCCGTTGTTCGAGTTCGCGATTCGCACGGCGATCGCCGACTTCGACCTGGACAACGCCGAAGGCAGGGTCGCCGCACTGCGCCGCTGCGTGCCGATGGTGGGCCAGATCAAGGACTCCACGCTGCGCGACGAATACGCCCGCCAGCTCGCCGGCTGGGTGGGTTGGGACGACGTCGCGCAGGTCATCGACCGGGTGCGGACCGAGGCCAAGAAACCCAAGGCTTCCGCTCAGCTCGGTTCGCGCGGTCAGGCGTCTGCCACCGCCAAAGCGGTCCCGGCCGAACCCGCTCCGCTCGACCGCGCCGCCGGACGCCCCGACCCGCGCGACCCGACGTTGTGGCCACAGCGCGAGGCGCTCAAGTCGGCGTTGCAGTACCCGGCGTTCGCCGGCCCGGTGTTCGACACGCTGACCGTCGAGAGCTTCACCCACCCCGGGTACGCGGCCGTGCGTGCGGCCATCGACGCGGCCGGCGGCACGTCGACCGGCATCACCGGCGCACAGTGGATCGACGCGGTACGCCACCACACCACCTCGACCCTGACCGCCGGCCTGATCAACGAGCTCGGCGTCGAGGGTGTCGCCGTCGATGACGAGAAACTGCCCCGCTACATCGCCGGGGTGCTGGCGCGTCTGCAGGAAGTCTGGATGGGCCGCCAGATCGCCGAGGTCAAGTCCAAGCTGCAGCGCATGTCACCGATCGACCAGGGCGACGAGTACCACGCGCTGTTCGGCGACCTGGTTGCCATGGAGGCATACCGGCGCAGCCTGCTGGAGCAGGCTAGCGGCGACGATCTGACGGCGTAAGGGCCTCGTCGGCCGGCCGCTCGACCTCCCGCTGCACGACGGCCGTCTCGTCGTCGATCTCGGCCACGGTGACAAAACCCGCGTCGGGCGAGATCGTGTTCGCGATCTTGCGCCGACCCCCTTCGATCATCGACTGGGCCATCGGACTGCTGGTCAGCGCGCGATAGGTACCGACGAGTTGCTCGTACCGGCGACGGCCTGCTTTCGAGCCCAGCACGTAGCCCAGTCCGAGCACGACGACATATCGGATCAAAACGTCCCTCCCCACGACGGTGCGGATGGGTCCATCCTGCCTCACACGGCTGAGTGCGTGCGCCCCGATCGGTCTAGCTGGGCGCGCACGGTCCGCCGGCGAACTTGGGCGCGGCCGTGCCAGTACGCTAGAGTCGTCCAGCGATCCGCGCCAGATTTCGCGCGGGCCGGGTTAATCCCCTGTAGCTCAATTGGCAGAGCATTCGGCTGTTAACCGAAGGGTTGGTGGTTCGAGTCCACCCGGGGGAGCAGGCAACGGCGCATCTCCAGATCAGTGTGCTCAGGGGCGCCGGCAACGGGGGGGCTCGGCATCGATGGTTCGAAATTTGACATGTGTACAGAGCATGGTGCGTTTACGTCACCGTCAGTTAAGTAGCGATGCATACGGTTTGACCGTCGCATTCGTGTGTGCCCGCACATGACGGCAGGAGGGGGGTGTCGTCCGGTGCCGTTGAGCGGATTGGTGACCACATTCGACGCTGTCATTCGCGCCGGCTACCCGCATGGGGTGCCGTACGCCGACTACGTCCCGCTGTTGGCGCTGCTGCGGCGCCGCATGCCCGACAACGCGGTGGCCGCGGTGGCGACCCACGTGGCGGCCAGCGGTGACCTGAACCTCAATGCCGCCGACATCCGCGCGGCCATCACCCGCGTTGCGGCCGAACTGCCCTGCGCGGCCGATCTCGAACGTGTCCAGGGCCGGCTCGCGGCGATCGTCGAATTGACCCAGCAGCCCGCGTAGTTACGGCCCTAGTCGTATCTGGGGCGCCACATCGTGTCGAGGGCGGCTTGGCGCGGGTTCTCATGTGTTCGGGTGGCCACCCCGTCGGCGACGGCGGCGTGATAGACGGCCTCGGCGACCGCCGACGAGACGGCGCACAAGTTCTGCACATCGGGTAGCAGTGAGTCCCCGAGTTTCGTGGGGCTGGCCTGTCCCGCAATGGCTTTCGCGGCCGCGTGCAACATGGACCGGGTCAGCCGCCGTGCCCCGGCCACAATGATGCCCAGCCCGAGGCCGGGGAACACCAGCACGTTGTTGGCCTGGCCGATGCTGTAGGTCACGCCGTTGTATTCGGTAGCGGCGACCGGGGTTCCGGTCGCCACCAGCGCCCGGCCGTTCGACCACGCCAGCACGTCGGCCGGCATGGCCTCCATCCGTGACGTCGGGTTGGACAGCGGGAAGATCATCGGGCGTTCGCAGGAGGCTGTCATCGCCTCCACGACCTCGCGGGTGAATGCCCCGAAAACGGTTGAGCAGCCCAGCAGGAGCGTGGGTGAGGCCAACTTGACGGCCTCGACCAGACCGATCCGTTCCCCGGCCGCTACGCCAAGCTGTTGACGGTTCTTGGCGTAGGGCACCTGGAAGTCGCGCAGGTCGTCCATGTCGTCGAAGAGCAAGCCCTGCTTGTCGATCGCCCAGATCGCAGCCGTTGCTTGCTCGACACTGGCGCCGTCGTCGACCATCGCGTCGCGGATCTGGTCGGCGACACCGATTCCGGCGGTTCCGGCGCCGAACACGATCGTCTTCTGCTCCCGCAGCGGCACCCCGGTGACATGGGCTCCGCCGTGTGCCGCGGCCACCACCACCGCGCCGGTGCCCTGCACGTCGTCGTTGAATACGCAGTAGCCGTCGCCATAGGTCCGCAAGATCATTCGTGCGTTGATCGGCCCGAAGTCCTCGAAATGCAGGATGGCGTTGGGGAACAACCGGTTGGCGGTTTCGATGTAACGCTTGATGAAGGCGTCGTATTCGGCGCCCTGGCGCCGCGCGTGGCGATTGCCCAGATAGAACGGATCCTGCAGCAGCTGTTCGTTATTCGTGCCGACATCCAGTGACACCGCGATGCAGCGGCGTGGATCGATACCGCCGCCGGCGGTGTAGAGCGCCAACTTGCCCACCGCGATTTGGATGCCTCCGACGCCCCAGTCGCCGATGCCCAGGATGGCTTCGGCGTCGGTGCACACGATCAGGTCGACGTCGTCGGGCCCCAGCCCGAACGTCTGGAAGGCGTCGGCGATCTCGTCGGGTTCGTCGATGCTCAGAAACAGGCCGCGCTGGCCGCGGTATTCGTCGGAGAAGCGTTGAATGGCCTCGCCGACCGTGGGTGTGTAGACCACCGGCATCAGCTCGGGCAGGTGATCTTCGAGCACCTTGTAGTACAGCAACTCGTGCCGGTAGTGCAGCTGCTCGAGGAGCAGATTTCGCCCGAGATCTGTTGACATGCTTTGCAATTGATGCCACACCCGGCCGGCTTGCTCTTCGAGTGTGAGTACCGCCGGCGGCAGCCGCCCGGTCAGCCCGAGCCGCCGTCGTTCTTCATGAGTGAAGCCGACGCCACGATTGAGGCTGGGCGAGGACATCGCTATCGGAATCCGTGGCACGTGGCCGTCGCTCATCGGAAGCCTCCGTTGTCGAGTCGGTACGTCAAGCCACGGTAGCGCTGATCGCGGTAAACGTATCTTGAAGAGCAACTGAAGGCGCAGTCAGATGGAGAAGTCCTCGCCGTGCCATACCCCGGCTTCGGGTGGCCGGATCACCCGGCCGGTCTCGGTCTCGGTGTCGTCATCGCTTAGGGCTTCGAGCCTGGCCACGCGGGTGAGCAGGGACTGCAGGCTGACCCCGACCAGATCGGGCATCAGTGCGTCGTCTTCGTGGCCGCGGGCCAGGCGGGTGATGACCTGTCCCGGAACGCCGACGACGACGGAGCTGGTGGGCACTTCCTTGACGACGACGGCGTTCGCACCGATCCGGCTGTCGTCGCCGATTTTGATCGCGCCGAGTACCTTTGCGCCCGCACCGATGATCACGCGGTCGCCGATCGTGGGGTGGCGCTTGCCGACGTCGGCGCCGGTGCCGCCGAGCGTGACGCCGTGATAGATCGTGACGTCGTCACCAACCTCGGCGGTCTCCCCGATGACAATGCCGGTGGCGTGGTCGATGAACAGGCCCGAGCCCAGAACCGCGCCGGGATGGATCTCGACACCGGTGACGATGCGGGTGAATTCGGCCAGAACGCGTGCGGCCAGCCGGGCGCCGCGCTGCCACAGCAGGTGGCTGATCCGGTGACCCCAGATGGCGTGCACCCCGGGGTAGGCGAGGATGACCTGCAGCGTCGTGGGCCTGGCCGGGTCGCGCTCTCTGGCCGCCCGGATGTCCTGCCGGATGGTCTCGAGCATGGCTAGTCGGCCAAGTCCGCGAACAACGGCGTGCTGAGGTAGCGCTCGCCGAAGGACGGCAAGATGACGACGACAAGCTTGCCGGCGTTTTCCGGCCGGCGGGCCACTTGCAGAGCGGCGGCGACGGCCGCACCCGACGAGATGCCGACCAGTAGGCCCTCCTCGCGGGCCAGCCGTCTTGCCAGGTTGATCGAGTCGTCATTGCCGACGGTGATGATCTCGTCGACCAGATCCAGGTCGAGCACCGGGGGAATGAACCCGGCGCCGATGCCCTGAATAGGGTGCGGGCCCTTCTGACCGCCAGACAGCACCGGCGACGCGGCCGGTTCCACGGCGACGAATTGCACCGACGGCTTGCGCTCCTTGATGACCTGCGCGACTCCCGTGATGGTGCCGCCGGTGCCGACCCCCGCGACGAAAAAGTCGATCTTGCCATCGGTGTCGTGCCACACCTCTTCGGCGGTGGTCTTGCGGTGGATCGCCGGATTGGCGGGGTTCTCGAACTGCTGCGGGATGAAATACCGCTGGTCGGTTTTGGCCAGTTCCTCGGCCTTGGCAATGGCGCCCGGCATGCCCTCGGCACCCGGGGTCAGGATGATTTCCGCGCCGTAGGCGCGCAGCACCTTGCGCCGCTCGACACTCATCGTCTCGGGCATTGTCAGCACCAGCTTGTAGCCGCGCGCCGCGGCCACCATGGCGAGAGCGATGCCGGTGTTTCCGCTCGTCGGCTCGAGGATGATGGTGTCCGGCCTGATCAGACCGGCCTCCTCGGCCGCGTCGATCAGGGACACCCCGATGCGATCCTTGACGCTGCCCGCCGGATTGAACGATTCCAACTTGGCGACAACGTCCGCGCCCGCGCCGTCCGTGACCCGGTTCAGCCGGACCAGCGGTGTATGTCCGACGAGCTGCGTGATGTTCTCGGCGATGCTCATGAAACTTCCTCCACGATATCGATACAAGACTCATCGGCCGGCCAGGTGATTTCGAATTCGACGGCCACGTCTGTGGGTACGGTCAGTGCAATCGGTGTGAATCGTTGCGACGCCTCCTCTAGCGCCACTCCAGTCAGGACTCGTCCCTTGAGGTTATGCGGTGTTGTCGCAGTCAGTGTGGTTGCGCGGGTACCCGGGGCGGGACGCAGATAAAAGTCCCGGCCGGGTGAAACAATGTCGCGGATAGTTCGGCCGTCGGCGTCGACCAGTGTGTGCCCGTCAGTGACGTTGAGCCTCAATGGGATTGGCACTTGGAACGGTCCTACGAGTTCGGAGTCGGCTGTTGCGTGCGTATCGACAAGTTGGGCGTCATCGGTATCGGGTGCGGCCTTATTCGCGCCGGTCAGTAGGTAATTGTAGAGGTGCACGATTCGGTCGGCGTTGCGGTAGTGGCGACTACCGGTGAGCCAGAATCGGACGTAGTCGATGGTCGGGTTGTCGGCGTCGGTGGCGGCGACCAGCCGGTAATAGCGGTAGCCGCGTCCCCCGCCGCCGTGGCTGCTGGCCGACACCGTGCTACCCACACCGAGGGTGCGTTGGTGGCGGCCACTTCCGGCGGCCACGGTCAACTGCGAACCCGAAATGTTTTGCCAGACAACGCCATCGGCCGACTTTTGCAGCTTCAACGTGGTGGGCGCCTCGGCGTCGGTCCACACCGAATAGCCACCCAGCTGCGGATCGCCGTCGAATTCGAACGTGGTCGTGCCTCCCGGCTGCCGCTGCACGGCGACGGGTACGTTCAGCGGCCGGGTGTGCAGATCGAGGCCGTTGGTGAAATGCCAGATCGCGGCCTGGGTTGCGGCGATGGCCTCATGTTCGCTGATGTTGGCGCGCCCCAGCGGGTAGCCCGCCTCGCGTACCCGCTTGCTGAGTTCGGCGGTCGGCAGCACCGGGTACGAGTGGCGCAGAATCCAGTCCACTTCGGCTTCGTTGCCGCGAGTGTGCAGGTGCGGCAGTGCCGACCAGGTCCCCAGCCGGTAGCGCGACGGGCGATGCGGCGCGATACCGGTGAAATCCAGTGAATAGGCCTGCAGGTTGGGGTGCAGCCGGATCAAATCGGTGCGCGCCCAGCTGCCGTCGGCAAACACGATCTTGTCGATGGTGTGCGAGTACGTGCCCCCGCGGTAGCGCGTCATGTGGCTGAGTTGAGTCGCCGGGCGCACGAGTACGCGCCGGCGGGTAGCCACCCGCGCCAGGGCGCGATTGGGCATGGATAACACGGTCATGAGTGGTTGATCTTCCTGAAAGTAGCTGGCGCGCATATCTGTGGCCCCGGCTGGGTGGTGGTCCAACCCGCCTGCGGGTAGCGCGAGGATTTCTACAGCGGCAGAGGCGTCAGGAAATCAACAACAGCAACAACAACAGCACACGGCGAGGCAGCGCGAAGGAGCGAAGCGCAGCTGAAAGGCCTGTTGCATAGCCCCACTATAGGGCATCAGCAACCTTCGGCACTTCTGCTCACGCCCGGTCTAACTCTGTCCGATCTCGCTGGCCTGCGCCTACGCTCAGCGCGCGGGTGGGCCGATGGTGATAGATCATGGGTCTGCCCGACCTCGTCGCAGTATTCGGACATGCACGGAAGGATCACGATGACAGCAGCTGGCTCGGGGGCTCAAAACGAGTCTCAGGCACTTGGCGATCTCGCTGCCCGCCAGCTAGCCAACGCGACCAAAACTGTTCCGCAGCTCTCGACGATCACGCCCCGGTGGCTGCTGCATTTGCTCAGCTGGGTCCCGGTGGAGGCCGGTCTCTACCGGGTGAACCGGGTGATCAACCCGGAGCAGGTCGCGATCAAGGCCGAAGAGGGAGCCGGCACCGAAGAGCCGCTGCCCGAGACCTACGTCGACTATGAGACCAGCCCGCGCGAGTACACGCTGCGCACGATTTCGACGCTGCTCGACATCCACACGCGGGTCTCTGACCTGTACTCCAGCCCGCACGACCAGGTCGCCCAGCAGCTGCGGCTGACCATCGAGACGATCAAGGAGCGCCAGGAATTCGAGCTGGTCAACAGCCCGGAGTACGGCTTGCTGGCCCAGGCGACCCCCGAGCAGACCATTCAGACGGTGGGTGGTGCGCCGACCCCGGACGACCTGGACGCGCTGATCACCAAGGTCTGGAAGACGCCGAGCTTCTTCCTGACCCACCCGTTGGGCATCGCCGCGTTCGGGCGGGAGGCCACCTTCCGCGGCGTGCCGCCGCCGGTGGTCAGCCTGTTCGGAGCGCAGTTCATCACCTGGCGCGGCATTCCGCTGATCCCGTCGGACAAGGTTCCGGTCGAGGATGGCAAGACCAAGTTCATCTTGGTGCGCACCGGTGAGGAACGTCAGGGCGTGGTGGGACTGTTCCAGCCGGGCCTGGTCGGCGAGCAGGCTCCGGGGCTGTCGGTGCGATTCACCGGCATCAACCAGTCGGCCATCGCGACCTACCTGGTCACCCTCTACACGTCCCTGGCCGTCCTCACCGATGACGCGCTCGCCGTGCTCGACGACGTCGCCGTGGACCAATTCCATGAGTACAAGTGAGTACCGGTCGGTAGACGCCGAAAGCGAGCTACCCATCAGCGCCACGGAACTCGCGGCGCTGGCCACGCAGTTGTATGCGGCCAGCATCCGGCCCGGGCCGGACAGCCCGCCGCAGGCAGCACCGGTTGCACCGCGCGGCAGCGTGCCGGATACCACCGCGGCCACGTCGACCGCTCAGACCGCCGCCGGCTCGGCGGATCTGTATCCGGCGCCACTTCCGCTGATCGGCGTCACCGATATCTACGTCCCGGCGCCGACGTCGCCGGAGCCCGAAGGTCTACCGCAGACTGCGCCGGTCGCTCCGCGCGGCAGCGTCCCCGATACGACGGCCGCGCCTTCGGCAGCCGAGACGGCGGGTAGCGTCGCCGACCCCCACCCGACGCCGGGACTCGGCGACCTCAACGCCTTCGCAGTCCCCAGCCAGGGCATCGTCCCGACGGTGCCCGGTGTGCTGGCCACAACGACGCCGACCGTTGCGGTGGCCCCGCGTGGCTCGGCGCCGTCATGGTTGCCGCAGGCGCCGTCGGTCCCCGACCTGGGCTGGTCCGACACGGTTCCCGTCGTGCCGAACGCGCCGGCCGGAGACGACCGCAACTACTACTTCCGCACCGACGCCGACCCCGTCCCTCGGCTAGCGGACGACCACGAGGTCTTCGACGTCAATGCGATACGGGCGGACTTCCCGATCCTGAAGGAAACGGTCAACGGAAAGCCGCTGATCTGGTTCGACAACGCCGCGACCACCCAGAAGCCCCAGGTGGTGATAGACCGGCTCTCGTACTTCTACGCCCACGAGAACTCCAACATCCACCGCGCCGCACACGAGTTGGCGGCGCGCGCGACCGACGCCTACGAAGAAGCCCGCGAAACCGTGCGCAGGTTCATCGGCGCGCAGAAGGCGGAGCAGAACATCTTCGTGCGCGGCACCACCGAGGCGATCAACCTGGTCGCGTACGCCTGGGGCGGCAAGCATTTGGGGCCCGGCGACGAGATCGTCATAACTCACCTCGAGCACCACGCCAATATCGTTCCGTGGCAACTGCTTTCACAACAGACCGGGGCGGTGCTCAAAGTCGCACCGGTCGACGACGCGGGCAATCTGCTGCTCTCCGAATTCGAGAACCTACTGGGCCCCCGTACGAAGCTGGTTGCGGCCACTCACGTTTCGAATGCGCTGGGCACGGTGACACCGGTCGAGAAGATCGTCGAGCTGGGCCACCGTTATGGGGCGCGGGTGCTGATCGACGGCGCGCAGTCGATTCCCCATCTGCCGATCGACGTCGCGGAACTCGGGGTTGACTTCTTCGTGTTCTCCGGCCACAAGATCTACGGCCCCACCGGTATCGGTGTGCTGTACGGAAGCGAAGCGGCGCTCGCGGAGACACCGCCCTGGCAGGGTGGCGGCAACATGATCGCCGATGTGACGCTGGAACGTTCTCTTTACCAAGGACTTCCGAATAAGTTCGAGGCGGGCACCGGCAACATCGCCGATGCGGTCGGTCTCGGTGAGGCGCTGCGTTACGTGGAGCGGATCGGCATCGAGCGCATCGCCGCGCACGAGCACGCATTGCTCGAATACGCGACTCCGCGGCTGGCGGACATCCCGGGGGTGCGACTGGTGGGCACCGCGACCGAGAAGGCCAGTGTGCTGTCGTTCGTGCTCGCCGGGCACGAACCGCTCGAGGTGGGCAAGGCGCTCAACGCCGAGGGCATCGCGGTGCGCGCAGGGCACCACTGCGCGCAGCCGATCCTGCGGCGCTACGGACTCGAGGCGACGGTGCGGCCGTCGTTCGCGTTCTACAACACGTTCGAGGAGATCGACGTCTTCCTGCGGGCCGTGCGTCGAATTGCCGAGGGTGGCACAAACATCGGCTAGGGCGGTTGGCGCGGCGTTGACTGTGCGCTCAGCGAGTTCAGTGTGCGCCCACCTTGGCGTCGGTCGGCGTGTCCCTGCCCGTGCCGCACACTTCTCGCCAACGGGGCACACTCGACATCGAAATATGGTTGCGTGAAAAGCTTTTGCGATCACACTGAACGAAACTCTTGTTTGGTGATCGGCCTGTCGCAGACTGTTGCAGTTTGCGGCTGCAGCAAATGCCCGGCCGTGAACGCCCGAATAGGTCTCGCCCATGACGGAAAGACGTTCGCGCGGCAGTTTCGACGCCGGCGCTGCGGTGATTTCGCCCGCGGTGCATCGGCAGCACTGCCGCGCCCCACCGCGCGGCCGTAGTAACTCCATGTCCTGACGTAGCGGCTACAAGCACGGTTGGGTCGGGGCCGATTCCGCGATCGTGCGGCCCGGTCACATTTCTTCCGGGTGATTGCAAACCTAACGCCGGGCATCGCTTTGCCTCTAAGTTTCTGCAATGTTCCATGCGTGCAGCAGACGGCGCGGTCCGCAGGTAGCCAACGCTGAGCGGTTGTCGCCCAGCTAATTACGGACGAGTGAGAATTGTTACGAAATTGGGGGACCGCATGAGGCGAACGGACCGCCGTCGGTCTAAGCGGGGCCTATGAACGGCACGGCCGTCGCCAAGCCCATGAATGCGCTGGGCGAGTTCTTCATGCTGAGCGCCGAGGCATTGGTGACCGCGCTGCGCCGGCCGTGGGCCTGGCGCGAGATTCTCGAGCAGATCTGGTTCGTCGCCCGGGTGTCGATCTTCCCGACGATCATGCTCTCGATTCCCTACACGGTGCTGATCGTGTTCGTCCTCAACATTCTGCTCGTTGAGATCGGTGCAGGAGACTTGTCCGGTGCAGGGGCGGGGCTGGCGTCGGTAACCCAGGTCGGCCCGGTCGTCACGGCGATGGTGGTCTCGGGTGCCGGGTCGACCGCCATGTGCGCCGACTTGGGTGCTCGCACCATCCGCGAGGAAATCGATGCGATGAAGGTCATCGGCGTCAACCCGGTTCAGGCACTGGTGGTTCCGCGCATCATCGCCGCCACCTTCGTCGCGGTGCTGCTGTACTCGGTGGTCGCAGTGACCGGACTGACTGGCAGCTACATCTTCGTGGTGTTCGTCCAGCACGTCACACCTGGCGCGTTCATCGCGGGCATGACATTGGTCACCGGTCTTCCGCAGGTGGTGATCTCGCTGATCAAGGCGACCCTGTTCGGGCTGTCTGCCGGCCTGATCGCCTGCTACAAGGGACTTTCGGTCGGCGGTGGCCCGACCGGCGTCGGGAACGCGGTCAACGAGACGGTGGTGTTCTCGTTTATGGCCCTATTCTTCATCAACATCGTGACCACCGCGCTCGGCGTGAAAGTGACTGCGAAATGACCGATCTCGCACGCGGTCCGTCGTGGCTCGACGCTCTTGGCCCAAGGCTGGTGGCCTCCACCCGCAAGCTGGGAGAGCAGACCGAGTTCTATGGGAAGTCGTTGGCGGCCACGGTTGACGCGGTGCGGCGCTACCCGAACGAATTGCTGCGCCTGATCGCCGAGATGGGCATGGGCACGGGCGCGCTGGCGGTGATCGGCGGCACCGTCGGCATCATCGGGTTCTTGACCCTGACCACCGGTGCTCTGGTTGCGGTTCAGGGCTACGACACGCTGTCCAACATCGGCGTGGAAGCGCTGACCGGGTTTCTGTCGGCGTTCCTGAACGTCCGGATGATCGCGCCCTGCACGGCCGGGTTGGCATTGGCGGCCACGATCGGCGCGGGCGCAACGGCACAGCTGGGTGCGATGCGCATCAACGAGGAGATCGATGCGCTGGAAGTCATGGGCATCCGCTCGATCACCTATCTGGCCTCCACGCGGATCATCGCGGGCGTCCTGGTCGTCATTCCGCTCTACGCCGTCGCGGTGCTCATGTCGTTCATCGCGGCGAAGTTCCTCACGATCTATGTTTACGGCCAGTCACGAGGCGTGTACGAGCACTACTTCTCCACCTTCTTGCGTCCCAACGACTTGATGTGGTCGTTCCTTTCGGCGCTGACGATGGCGACGGGTGTAATGGTCGTGCACACTTATTACGGCTTCAACGCGACAGGTGGCCCCGCCGGAGTGGGGGAGGCCGTCGGTCGATCAGTGCGGTCATCGATGATCGTCACGGCGTTCGTCTGCCTGATGATCTCGCTGTCCGTCTACGGGCAGTCCGGCAACTTCAACCTGTCGGGGTAGCCATATGAGCAACCACAGGGACGGCGGACCCGCGCGGCCAAACAGAGTCCGCAGCAGCAGGATTGACCCGATCTGGTGGGCGCCGACGTTATTCATCCTGATCGGCGGGCTGATCGTGGTGACCGCCGGTTCCTTCTCCGGAAAGTTTCAGGACTTCGTCCCGCTCACGTTGGTGTCGGATCGCGCCGGGCTGGTGATGGAACCGGGCGCCAAGGTGAAGTTGCGCGGGGTGCAGGTCGGCACGGTCGCCTCGATCGGCACCGATGTGAAAGCGGCTCAGCTGCAACTGAAAATGGATCCCGGCCCGTTCAAGTATCTGCCGAGCAACCTCGAGGCCGAGATCAAGTCGACCACCGCGTTCGGATCCAAGTACGTCGACCTGATCGTGCCCGAGCAGGCCAGCCACACCCCGTTGAAGCCCGGGGCGCTGGTGCGCTCACGCAATGTCACCGTCGAGGTGAATACGGTTTTCGAAAACCTGCAATCCGTGGTCCAGGCGCTCGACCCGGCCAAGCTCAATGCGATTCTGTCGGCCTTCGCGCAATCGGTGCGCGGTAAGGGCGATCGGCTCGGACAGGCGATCACCGATTCGAACAATCTGCTGCTCACCGTCAACCCGCGCATGGACACCATCCACCGGGACTGGCAGCTATTCGGCAAGACCACTGCTATCTATTCCGATGCCGCGCAAGACATCCTGTCCATCCTCGACTCCGCGGCGACCACCAGCACCACCCTCACCGAAAACCAGCGGTCGCTCGACTCGCTGCTGCTGTCCGCGATCGGCTTCAGCCAGACCGGTATCAACGTGATAGGTAGAAACGAACCTAACATCGTGCGGTCGATGAGCCTGCTCGACCCGACCTTGACTCTGTTCAACAAGTACTCGCCGACCTACACGTGCTTGTTTCAAGGGGCGCAGTGGTACGTCGACCACGGTGGCCGAGATGCGCTCGGCGGCAATGGGTATTCGGTGATTCTCGACGCTGCGCTGCTCTTCGGCGACGACCCGTACCGGTTCCCGAAGCACCTTCCGAAGGTCAACGCCACCGGCGGGCCAGGCGGTAGACCCAGCTGCGGTTCGCTACCCGACCCGAGCGCGAACTTCCCCGTGCGCGCGCTGGTCACCGACACCGGCTGGGGCGCGGCGCCGAACGAGATCCGCACCAACGTGGCCGCCGGAAACCCATGGTGGGCCAACTACTTCCCGACCACGAAGAACCCTCCCGAACCGCCACGCTACTTCTGGCGCGGGGGGCAGCCGCCACCATGAGAAGGAAACTCTCGAGCATCATCGCGCGCGTCGCGATTTTCACGCTGGTGTGCCTGCTCTTCACGTTTACGCTTATCGCGGTGTTCGGGCAGCTGCGCTTTGAGGACCGCACCGACTTTTCTGCGGTCTTCACGAACATCTCCGGTCTGAAGTCCGGCAACTTTGTTCGTATCGCCGGCGTGGAGGTCGGCAAGGTCGGCGACCTCACGCTGCACCGCGACGGCACCGTCACGGTCGGCTTCGCGATCGACAAGGGGATCCGGCTCACTGAGGGAACCAAAGCCGTCGTGCGGTACGAAAACCTAATCGGTGACCGCTATCTCGCGCTCGAAGAGGCTCCCGGGCCGCCGCGCCGGCTGCCGCCGGGATCGACGATTCCGCTGGCACGGACGTCGCCCGCTCTTGACATCGACGCTCTTATTGGCGGTTTCCGCCCGTTGTTCCGGGCACTGGATCCCGATCAGGTCAACGCACTGTCCGGTCAGCTCCTTCGAATCTTCCAGGGACAGGGCGGCACGCTGGCGTCGGTGCTGTCGCAGACCTCGATGCTGACCTCGACGCTAGCCGGGCGTAGCCAATTGATCGGCGAGCTGATCACCAACCTGAATACGGTGCTGCACACCTTCGCCGCGCGCGACCGCGAGTTCTCCGACGGCCTGGACAAACTGGCTCAGTTCGTGGAGGGCCTGGCACAGCGCAAGGACGACATCTCCACCGGGCTGGCCTATGTCAACGCGGCTGCCGGTTCCGTCGCCGATCTGCTTGTCCAATCCCGCCAGCCGATCAAGGACGTGGTGCACGAGACCGACCGGGTATCCGCACAGGTGGTTTCCGACCGCGACTATGTCGACAAACTGCTCAAGGACCTTCCCGATATCTATCAGGTGCTGGCCCGCCAGGGTCTCAACGGAGACTACTTCGGCTTCTACTTCTGCGAGGTTCTGCTGAAGGTCAACGGCAAGGGGGGCAACCCGATCTTCGTCAAGCTTTTGGGACAACCCAGCGGGCGGTGCACGCCCCAATGAGATTGAAGCTGCCGAAGATCAAGCCGCTTGGCCGCCGGAGCCCGTTCGCGTTAGGACTGATGGGCACCGTGATTCTGGCCTGCATCACGATCGTCGCATTTCAGTACAACAAGCTGCCTTTCGTCAAAAACACGGATGACTACGCCGCCTATTTCTCCGAGGCTGGTGGCATCAAACCCGGTAATACAGTGCGGGTTTCGGGGTTGGGGGTCGGCCGGGTCTCCGATATCCGACTGGAGGGCAACAAGGTCCGGGTCGGCTTCACCGTTCGCCAGGGCATCGAGCTGGGCGACCGCACCGAGGCGGCGATTAAGACAGAAACGATCCTGGGCTCCAAGATGCTGGAGCTCACGCCGCGTGGGGAAGGGCGGTTGTCCGGCCCGATTCCGCTGACCCGCACACACTCGCCCTATGACCTGCCCGACGCGCTGGGCGACCTGACCACCACGATCAGCGGCCTCGACACCGTTCAATTGTCCTCGGCGCTGACGACATTGGCGGATACCTTCAAGGAGACACCACCGAACCTACGGCCCGCGCTGGAAGGTGTGGCGCGGTTCTCTGACACTCTCAATGGTCGTGACGCACAGCTGCGCAACCTGCTGGGCAATGCCAACAAGGTGTCGACCGTGCTGGGCAAGCGCAGTCAGCAGATCGCCGGCCTGGTCGCGAATTCCAACGCGCTATTGGCCGCACTGCTCGACGAGCGGGATTCGCTGGACGCCCTGATGAACAACCTCACCGCGGTGTCGCATCAAATTTCCGGGTTGGTCGCCGACAACAGAACGCAACTCAAGCCGGCCCTGGACAAACTCAACGGTGTGCTCGAGATCTTGGACGACCGCAAGGAAGATATTCAGCGTACCTTGCCGAAGTTCAAGCGATATGCGATGTCATTCGGCGAATGCCTGGGCTCTGGACCGTTTTTCAAGGCCTACGTGGCCAACCTGCTTCCTGGCCAGATCGGTGGGCCGGTCCTGGACGCGGACATGTATGACCGTTTCCTGGATCCCGATCAGAAGCTGCCCTCGGAAGCGGTGGATCCGCCCACCGGTACGCCGCCCGTGCCGCCGGAGAACGCACCGGTGCCGCTGTGGTCGCAGCCGCCTTCACCGCCGCCGTCGACGCCGCCGGTGCGGACCATCCCGCCGCCGTCACCGCACGAATTCGACGGGCCATGAACATGAGTCGAGACACCCTGCGGAAGGCCACCGCAATCAGCCTGGTGCTGACGCTGGCCGCGGCGTCGTTCCTAGTCGCCAGAAATCTGTGGAAAGAGGTCGAAAAGAACACGTACTCTGCGTATTTCACGGAAGCCAACGGCCTGTTCGTCGGCGACGAGATCCGCATCCTCGGTGTGGCTGTCGGCGTCGTGGACAAGATTGAACCGCAGCCCGCCAGCTCCAAGGTGACGTTCTCCGTCGACAAGCAGTACCCGGTCCCGGCCGATGCCCGTGCCGCGATCCTGTCCCCGTCGCTGGTGACGTCGCGAGCTATTCAACTCGTCCCGGCATACTCCGGCGGACCCAAACTGAGTCCTGGCGCGTCGATTCCGTTGAACCGCACCGCGGTGCCGGTCGAATGGGACGACTTCCGCAAACAGCTGGAGAAGCTGACCGAGGCGTTACAGCCGACCACTCCGGGCGGGGTCAACTCCGTCGGCGAGTTCGTCAACTCGGCCGCTGATAACCTACGCGGCCAGGGGGACACTGCGCGCGACACCGTCATCAAGCTCTCCCAAGCCATTTCGGCGCTCGGCGATCACGCCGACGACATCTTCAGCACGGTGCGCAATCTGCAGCTACTGGTCTCGGCTCTATACTCCAGCAGCGATCTGCTGGCCTCGTTCAACAGGAATTTGGCCAGTGTGACGACGGTGCTGACGAACAGCCCCAATGAAATTGGCAATGCGCTAAAGGCTTTGGATGGCGCACTGGTTGATGTACGCGACTTCCTCGCCGAAAACCGGGAATCAATGGGCGTCACGTTCGACCGGCTCGGTTCGATCACGACCGCGCTGAACGACAGCCGCGGCGACATCAAGCAAATCCTGCACATCGCCCCGACGGTGTTCCAGAACTTCCTGAACATCTACCAACCCGCACAGAGCGCGATGACCGGCATCCTGGCGCTGAACAACTTCGCCGACATTCCACAGTTCATCTGCAGCTCAATCGAAGCAGCCTCCCGCGCGCGGCTGGCCCGGGTGTCGAAGCTGTGCCTGCAGTACATCAACCCGATCATCAAGAACCGCATCTACAACTACATCCCTGCCGGCATCAATCCCTTTGTCGGGACGCAGGCCCGGCCGAGCGAGATCACCTACAGCGAGGACTGGTTGCGGCCCGGGAACCCGCCCCCGCCACCACCTGAGGCGCCATCGCCGCCCGACGCACCGCCACCACCGGGGCCGCCGCCCGCGGCAGTGGCACCGCCGCTCGAGGCGCCGCCACCACCGAGTGCCGGCATGAACTCGATCCAGGTGTTGCAGAACCTGATGCTGCCGACGGGGCCTGAATCATGAGGCGGGCGCTGGCCGCAATGCTCGGTTTGGTATGTCTCGCTGCGCTTTCCGGGTGCGGATGGCGGGGCCTGAATTCGTTCACCCTGCCCGGTACCTCCGGTGGCGGGCCCGGCGCCTACACGATTCAGGCTCAAATGCCCGACGTGGTGACCATTCAGCAGAACACTCGTGTTCGGGTCGACGACGTCAACGTCGGTAACGTCACCAAGATCGAGCTGCAGGATTGGCACGCGCTGGTCACCATGCGCATCAACGGCGATGTCCGCTTGCCGGCCAATTCGAGCGCCAAGCTGGGCCAGACCAGCCTGCTCGGTTCGATGCACATCGAGCTCACGCCGCCCAAGGACGAGCCTCCGGTGGGCCAACTCAAGAACGGATCGGTCATCCCGCTGTCGCGTGCGAGCTTGTACCCGACCACCGAACAGACGTTGGCCTCGGTGTCGATCCTGCTCAACGGCGGGGGAATTGGGCAGTTGCAGGAGATCAACCAGGCCGTCGCCAAGGCGTTCGCCGGCCGCGAAAACGACATGCGCAGCCTGCTGAACCAACTGGATGAGTTCATCGCGAAGACCAACGACCAGACCGACGACATCATTGCCGCCGCCGAGAACCTCAATGCCCTGGCGGGCCAGGTTGCCGCCAACGACCCTGTCGTCGACAAGGCCCTGATGACGGTGCCCAAAGCGTTGGCGGTGTTGGCGGCCGAGCGCAGCAAGATCGCCGAAACAATCGACCAGGTCGGCAAGTTCAGCGCGATCGCGGCCGACACCATTCACCAGAGCAGGGAGTCCCTGGTCAAGAATCTGCGCAATATCGCACCGGTACTGCGCTCGCTTGCCGACGCGGGACCCTCGCTCACCAGGGGCCTCGATGGCCTGGCGACGTACCCCTGGCCGACTTCCACGGTGCGCAACTGGTTCCGCGGCGACTACGCCAACCTGACCCTGGTCGTCGACTTGACGTTGAGCCGCATCGACCAGGGACTGTTCACCGGCTCGCGATGGGAAGGCAACCTGACTCAACTCGAACTGCTGTGGGGACGCACGATCGGCATGCAGCCCAGCCCTGTCACCGGCGGCAACCCGCTGACCTACCCCTATCACTTCGGGGGGTACTAGATGCTGCGTCTGAATCGCCGTACCTGGATCCAGTTGGCCGTTTTGACCCTGGTCACCGTGGTTTCTTGTGGCGCAATGGCGTTCAACTTCATGAAGCTGCCCGCAACACTGTTCGGCATCGGGGAGTACAGCGTCACCGTCGAGCTGCCGCAGTCGGGTGGTCTGTACCAGACGTCGGCCGTCACCTACCGCGGCACCGACGTGGGCCAGGTCAAATCGGTCGACGTCACCGCAACCGGGGTACGCGCGGTTCTCGCCATGCGATCCGGGGTCAAAGTGCCTGCCAATGTTCAGGCTTCGGTGCACAGCCGCTCGGCGATCGGTGAGCAATATACCGAATTGACCCCGCAGCAGGGCAAGGAAGGTGAACAATCTCGGCCGCTGCAGGCCGGCGACGTCATCCCGGCCGGCCATGTCGACGTACCCGTCGACATCGGCCACCTGCTGGACATGACCAACCGAGCGCTGCAAGCGATTCCGCGGGACAACCTGCACACGGTGATCGACGAGGCCAACCGGGCGGTCGGCGGACTCGGCCCCGAACTGTCTCGGATCGTCGACGGGTCAGCGGCATTGGCCATTGCGGGTGGTCAGACGGTCGACCCGCTTGCCACCCTGATCGACCAATCACCCGCGGTGCTGGGCACACAGGTGCAGACGTCGGATGCGATCGCCACCTGGGCCAGTCGAACATCGGCACTGATGGCGCAGTTCAAGGCACAGGACGCCGCAGTGCGAGATCTGCTGACACAAGGCACTTCTGGCATCGAAGAGGGGCGTGCATTGCTCGACCGGGTATCGCCGGCCCTGCCGGTGTTGTTCGCCAACCTGGTGAGCCTCGGCGACATCGCCGTCGTCTATCGCCACGACATCGAACAGCTGCTGGTGCTGCTCCCGCAGGGCATCGCCGCCATGGCGGCGATCATCGTGCCGAGCTCGAACACCAAACAGGAGTACCGGGGCGCGCAGTTGGACTTTAACCTCAACCTCAACCTGCCGCCTCCGTGCACCACCGGGTATCTGCCCCCACAGCAGCGTCGTTCACCGGCCAGCGTCGATGCTCCCGACCGCCCGGCAGCAGACCTCTTCTGCCGGCTGCCGCAGGACTCTGAGCTCAATGTCCGTGGCGTACGCAATATTCCGTGTGAGGCCAAACCATGGAAGCGCGCACCGACAATCGAGCTG
Organism: Mycobacterium sp. 050128; assembly: GCF_036409155.1. NCBI lineage: Bacteria > Bacillati > Actinomycetota > Actinomycetes > Mycobacteriales > Mycobacteriaceae > Mycobacterium > Mycobacterium sp. 050128. The sequence goes on from NZ_JAZGLW010000006.1 coordinate 24,289, forward strand.
TGCGAAAGCGACGAGGAGTATGTGCCGCTCAACGAGGGCTACAACTGGAAGGGCGATCCCAACGCCACCACCAGCGGCCAGGGCGTGCCGATGTACCCGCCGGGACAGGATCCGCGGCTACCACCGCCGCGGGGCACCGCGCCACCGGCCCCGCCGCTCGCGGTCAGCACCTATGACCCGGCCACGGGCGACTACATAGGTCCCGACGGACGGCATTACACCGAATCCGACTTGGCGCACCCGCGTGCCAAAAACTGGCAATCACTACTGGTGCCGCCAGCTTAGAAGTGAAGGAGAAACCATGGCCGATGAGCCTGAAACCCCGGAGATCGAAAAGGTCGCTGAGCCAACGGGTGCCGACGCCGAGGACTACGACCCGGTCGAAGACGACGCGCCCGCCGACGAGGCCGACGAGAGTGAAGGCCGGTTCGCCCGCTGGCGGCAGCGGCTCACCCGTCGCCGGCTTTCCCGCACCGGAGCGGCACTGGTCACCGGCACCGCAATCCTGGCCTTGCTGACCGGGCTGACCGGCTGGCTGGGATACACGGCTTACCAAAAGCACCAAGCCCAGGCCCAGCGTGAGCAATTCATTCAGGTCGCTCGCCAGGGCGCGGTAAACCTCACCACGATCAACTACACCGAGGTCGATTCGGACGTGCAGCGAATCCTCGATCTGGCCACCGGGGCCTTCCGTGAGGATTTTGAGCAGCGGGCCAAACCGTTCGTCGAGGTTGTCAAGGCGGCGCAGTCGAAATCGGAAGGCACGGTGACCGATGCCGGTCTGGAATCCCTGCGCGGCGACTCGGCCGAGGTCTTGGTGGCGGTCGCGGTGAAGTCGCGGACTGCCGGCGGCGAAGAAGCACCGAGGGAATGGCGGATGCGCATCGAGGTCCGCTCAGTCGGCAACGACACCAAGGTCTCCAACGTGGTGTTCGTGCCATGACCACGCTCAAGGACGACACCGTGACCGATAGTCCCGACGAAGAGCTGGTCGAGGCGCCGACAGATGCGGCCGGGGAGGCGGATTCGGCCGAGACCGAAGCCCCACGCGAGCGTCGGCGGATCCCGTGGTCACGGGTGTTCGCTTACGGCGTGCTGCCGGCCATCGCATTGCTGGTGGCGCTGGGGGCGGGCTACTTACGCTGGGTGATCGGGTCAACCGATGAGCTGGCGCAGGCCCGCACCGAATCCGTCCGGGCGGCAAGCGAAGACGCCGCCGCTTTGCTCTCCTACAAGCCGGACACGGCCGACAAGGATCTCGGCGCGGCACGCGAGCGGCTGACCGGAGAGTTCAAGGACGCCTACGGCGAATTGATCCGCCAAGTGGTGATCCCCGGTGCGAAAGAAAAACACATTGCCTCGGCGGCCAAAGTGAGTGCGGCATCGTCGGTTTCGGCGACCGCCAACCACGCGGTGGCCCTGCTGTTCGTCAACCAGACGGTGACTATCGGCGACGGTGCTCCTACCGATACCCAGCCTGTCATCAAAGTGACACTGGACAAGGTCGATGGCCGATGGCTGGTTTCGCGCTTCGACCCGGTGTGATTCGAGGAGGTCAGATGACGACGTGGCTACGCCTGCTGCCCGTTGCCATGCTGGTGGCGGTGACAAGCCCACTGGCGGCGGCCCCGGCCGCGCACGCCGACAATAAGCGGCTCAACAGTGCTGTCGTCTCCGCCGTCTATACCCTGCAGCATCAGGCGGGTTGCACGAACGACGTCATCCGGAACAACGCGCTGACCCTGGCCGCCCAATGGCACGCTGACGACATGATCAGCAACCGAAACATCAATGACGACATCGGATCTGATGGGTCGACGCCGCAGGACCGGGCAAACGCCGCCGGTTTTCGCGGCCAGGCCGCCGAGACGGTGGCGATCAATCCGGCCATCGCGATCAGCAGCCTGGAGCTGGTCAACCAGTGGTACTACAACCCCGCGGACATGGCCATCATTCGCGACTGCGCCAACAACAACATCGGTGTGTGGTCGGACAACAGCTTGGACCGCACCGTCGTCGTTGCGGTGTACGGGCAGCCGACACCGCCCGGCCGATAAGGTTTCAGTCGTAGACCGGTGTCCAGGTGGTGTCGGCCACCGCCTGCGCGACATCGTCGTGGCGCGTCGTGGCCACCCCGTCTTCGACGGCGGCGTGGTAGACGGCCTCGGCGACCGCGGTGGAGATTTGGCGTAGGTTCTGCACATCCGGCAACAGCGAGTCTCCCACATTCGTCGGGCTGGCTTGCTGCACAATAGCTTTCGCGGCAGCCCTGGAGCATGCCGGGGGTCATCAGTTCGGGCAGATGGCCTTCCAGCACCTCGTAGTACAGCAACTCATGCCGGTAGTGCAGCTGCTCGAGGGTGAGAACGGGAGCCGGCCGGTCAAACCCAGCTGGTGGCGCTGCTCGTGGGTGAAGCCGACTCCGCGATTCATACTCGGTGAAGACATCGCGAGCGGGATCCGGGGCGTGTGGGCGTCGCTCATCACGGCCTCCGTCCGATGGCTGGGCGCATGAGGTCACGTAGCCCGGTCCCGGTGAACCCACCCTAAAGAGCACTTGAAGGGCAGCCGGCACCCACGTTCGAAGCGCCGTTAGGCGCCGAGCCGCGCCACGATCGTCTCGGCATTGGCCGTCGCCCCGCGGTTATACGGCAATTTGGACAGCGCCGTTCCCATCGCGCACGTGTTGGAGATCGCCGCATAGGTCAATCCCGCCCCGATCGCGCCGGCCAGCCATTTGAGCCGCGGCACCGCGAGGCTGCCAACGACCGACGACAGCACGACCGATCCCGCGACCAGACGTACCTGACGCTCGAGATCCCAACGCTGAACCCCGCGGTCGACCGCGAAACCTCGTCTCTCCCAATCGGTGATGCCGTTTTGCAGGACACGCCCGCTGGCCAGACCCGCGTTTCGCAACAGCGTTTGCGCCTTGGTGGCCCGTTGGCCCGAGCGACACACCAGCACGACATCGGGGTCGTCGTCCAAGTGCTGGGCAACGGCAGGGCCGTCTTCATCCAGGACGTCGAGCGGGACGTTATAAGACCCGGCGATGTGCGAGGTTTCGAACTCGGCGGGCGTCCGGACATCGATGACCCGTGGGGCCGTGGGCGATTCCAGCAACGTCCGAAGCTCTGGCGACGTGATGACATCGGCGCTCGGTGCGTTCATTGTCAGCTCCTGTATTAGGCGGCAATGAGTTATCACTACCCGGGCCCGTCGGGAACTACAGGTTTTACTTCAGAATGAGTTTTTGCCCGCCTCACCCGCTGGACGCGGTGATCCCGATCTTTTCGGCGTTGCTGAAATCGTCGTCGATCAGCACGACGCGCAGATCGTGCCGGTCCAGCAGCGCGGCGGCGATCGACGCACGATAGCCGCTTGCGCAATGGATCCATACCTCGCGGTCGGGCGGGATTTCGGCGATGCGTCCGGTCAGTTGGTGCAATGCGACATTGAGCGCCCCGCGCACATGGCCGCTGTCGAATTCCCCGCGCTGGCGCACGTCCAGCACCAGGACCCGATCCGTGTGCAGCACGCCGGCAAGTTCGCCGAAGCCGGCGACGCGGTAGCTCCGCGGTTCCGCCCCACCGGCGAGCTCGCGGATGTCGCCGCTGGCGCTGCCGGTGAGGTGATCGACGCCGATGCGGGAAAGTTCACGCTGCGCCTCGGCGATCTGCTCGGCGTCGTCGCCGATCAGGGTCAGCGGCGCGCCCCAACTGTAGAGCCAGCCCAGATAGTTGACGAACGAGCCCGACAGCTCGAAGCCGTATGTGCCCGAGAGATGTCCAGCCGCGAACGCGGTGCGGTTGCGTAGGTCGACGACCCATTCACCGGCGTCGATTCGCCTGCGCAGCTCGCCTGGTTCGACCGACGTGAGCGGCGAAAGATCAGCTGCCGCAGGGCCGTTCCGATTGATCACACCCATGTGTGCGTAGTAAGCCGGGAAGTCGGCCAGACCATCGAGCAGGTTGTCCACATAGTCCTGCTCATCCTGCGTCAGCGCGGGATTCTTGCCACGTTGATCTCCGATGGTGGAATCGTCGCCGTCGGTGGGTGCGGCCGAGCAGAAGCTGCCGAATCCGTGAGTGGGGTAGACGGGCGTCGATGGGGGCAGCTCGTCGGCGAGGCGTCGAACCGAATGGTATTGCAGCCGAGTCAATTCCTCGGTGTGCTCGTCGCCGAGCAGGTCCGTTCTTCCGGTGCTGCCGAAGAGCATCGACCCCCCGCTGAATACGCCGAGGGTGTCCCCGGATTCGTCGCGGAGCACGTAGCTGACGTGATGGTGCGTGTGCCCCGGAGTGAACAGGGTTTCCAGGTGAATTCCGCCGGTATCGATGCGGTCGCCGTCACTGGCTGCGCGGCAAGAGAATTCGACGTATTCGCCGGCCGGAAGAACGTATTCGGCTCCGGTCGCCGCGGAAAGCGCGAGTCCGCCGGTCACGTAGTCGTTGTGGACGTGTGTCTCGAGGACATGCGTGATCCGCGCGTCGCCGACGAGCTCCAGCACGCGATCGATATCGCGCTGAGGGTCGATGACGACGGCGACCTCGCCGTCACTCACCAGATAGCTGCGATCGCCCAGCCCGGAGGTCTCGACAATCGATACGTCCACCATGCTTGTGCCCCATCTACCGTCGTTGCCTGACGGTACGGCGGGACCGCTTGACGCGCACGGTTGCGAACACCGTCGTGGGGATGTGCGATTGACAATCGCGGCGGTTTGCTATCTGCCGTTTCTGCCCCGGCACGGCGCCGGCCCCGCGCGTGCTACCCCTCCGGCATCGATCGTCGCGCGATGGCATGCCCAGGACATGATCAACAACCGAAACATCAACGCCGACATCGGATCCGACGGATCGACGCCGCAGGGCCAACGCCGGATTTCACGGCGAGGCCGCCGAGACGGTGGCAATCACGTCGAATAGAACAGGAGTGGAAAGGGGTCGAAGTTGAACACGAGCTGAGCGTGCCGCGGCGGCACGGTTACGTGCGGGCGTTCACCGGTCAAACCCGCTGGCGCATTGCCAAATTCGTGCATTGCGACGGGTCGCTACCCTGCTAGCCTACTTATCAGCCATCAATGCGCGCGAGCAGCGACATAGGAGTACGCGGCCATGCCTGAAATATCAGATTGGGCCAAGGGGCCTTTCGCGGCCGTTGGTTCTATTCCGGCTTTCACTCAAGGGGACTACGAAAAAGGCGTGCAGGGCCTAGTAAACTCGGGTGGATTCCTGGCGTATGCGGCCTACCGGTACAAGGGCAGTAAAGCAAACCAAGAGGCTTTTAAAGTAGAAACGAAGATCCTCTGGGCCGGCATCATTTACATCATGACCCTTCAGCTGCTTTACATGAAGGCTACCGATAGCGGAAAGGAATACAACAACGCCAAGGGCGACTTTGGCGCAGCGGGTGAATCACTCGCGGCCGCCGCTGCGCAGGCGTGGGGCGGATGGGTGGGCGACGCCGCCGACGCCTACAACAAGCAAAATAATCTGCAAGTTACCCGCACGGCGGATATGTCCGAATGCGATGCCGAAATTGCTGCGATTTTGGCCAAGGAGTCCCAACAGGTCAAAAGGTCGTACATGAACCTCGGCTGGGAACAGACGGCCCTTACTATCATGATCCCCATTTGTTCCCTAATTTTTGTATCCGACCCCGTGCGGTCACAATTGATCCAATTGGCCGCAGTTATCGCCGCCGTGGCAAAAAGCCTCGATATCGTCTCGGACATGATCTATGCATCGAAAGACAACGCAGCCGACATAAAAGCGGTCATTGAGAAATACCGTGAATTGGGCGACGGCGCGGCGGCATCGCTCCAAGCGGTCCGCCCCGGCACCATTGGTCAGGGTGCGATGGCCTTTGCCGCCCCGAGCACCGTGGGCCAGTTCGACACCCTCAACGGCGCCGCCTCCTTTACCGCTTCCTCGTCGGTATCCCCGCGTCCGGACGTACCCGTCTCCCGGGGCGGGAGCGTCGAAAACACCGGCGCGAGCGCTACTTCCGGATCGGCTCCCGAAAGCGAGTCGGAGATTGCGATCCCATCGCCGTACGCGATGCCCACCATGAGCCAGGTGGCGACCCGGCCATCCCGAGCCTCGACGCAGGACGCGCAGTCGGGTGACTCGACGGCCCACTCGCCAGCGTCCGCGGAAGCCGTCGTCGCGGAGAATGAGGCGGCCGCCGGCGCCGAGGGAGCCGAACGTGCACCCATCGATATCGCATCGGGTGCGACCGACCCGGCGCGCCCGCCCCAGTCAAATCGTAGCCAGTAGAAAAGTGAGCGCCGAGGAGGCAAATCCATGGCGGACTTGAGTGTTAATGCAGCTTATCTGACGGACTTGGCGAGGCAGCAGGACCGAGCCGCGGGGGAGATTGGATCCGGCACAAAGGCGGTCGAAGGGACCGCCGAAAAACTGTGGTATGACCATGGTCCAATTTGTGGGTACACCGCGCAGGAAATGACAGATTGCGAAAGCGTCCGGCAAAACACTGGGAACACGATGAAAAAGGTGTCCGAGGCATTAGCCGAAGACTTGCGTAACGCGGCCGCTAGGTATGTCGCCACCGATGACGCGGCAGGCGGCGCTGTCGATCAACAAGTGGTTCGCGGCTGATCATGTCCCGCCCATCCACGAAAACCGCTAAAAGCCAAGAAGGAACGGCACCATAGTGGATGCCATACACCGTAGCGACGACGACAGCGATAATCTCAACGCCCTGGATTTCGGTGAAGAGTCCGGTTACGAAGGCGGCGCGGTTCTGGATTACGGGGACGAGACCGGCCGCGGTATGCACGACGCCCTTGATTTCGGTGAAGAGTCCGGTTACGAAAGCGGCGGGGTTCTGGGTACCGGCGATAAGTCCGGCCGCGACCCCGGCGAGCAGCCGACCATGGTCGCTCGGTACACCGACGAGCAGGCCGAGCTCCCGGACACCACAGCCGGGCTGCGCACCACCGACTCGTTGCACGGGGACGGTGGCGAAACCCGGGACACCGATGCCGAGGAGGACGAATTCCACTGGGAGCGGACCACGGTCACCAACCCTCCCCAGACCGTGTCGGTGACCGCCCTCATGGACGGCAAGATCCAAAAGGTCGAGCTGTCAGCGGCGGTGGCGAGCATGACCGAATCGGAGCTCGCCGAAGAAATCCTCATCGTCGCGGACGTGGCCAGTCAGCGGGCATCGTCCGTCTTGCACACCTTGCTGCTCGAGAGCATGAAGGCGCAAGGGCTAGGCGGCGACGGGCCTTTGGCTGACATCTTCGGCAGTCGCTCCCTGGACTTGAGGCCGCCGGAACAGGCCGTCAAGGCAGAGGCAGAAGCGTTCGCCACCCGCTACACCAGCCACGATGCTGACGCGCAGGCCACGCAATCATCGATCCATGCCGCAGGTTCCTAGACAGTAAGGACGGCAAATGAGCACCGAGATCCACTCGCTACTGGACGAGGTGTTGCACCAGACGCGGCACATCGGGTCCGCCCTGGACGAGCACCTGCACCAGCTCAACAACAGAACATTCAATGGCGCGGACGAAGCCAAGACCGTCGTCGTGACCCTCGATGGACGCCAGCGGCTTGCCGGCCTGCGTATCGAGGACGGTCTCCTTCGGCTGGGCGCCGAAACGGTGGCGCGGCGCATCAACGAGGCGATAGTCAACGCGCAAGCCGACGCGACCGCAGCCAGCGAAGCCGACGGGCAGCAATTCGTTGAGCTGTTGAACCACGCCGCCGGTTCCCTCAAGGACATCTTGGGCGCCACCGAAGCGAAATCGGGCTAGCGGCAACGATTTCGGTGGGTGTGCACCCGACAGCCAGCGGCTAGCCCGCTTCGGCGTCGAGTGGATCGTAGTGCGCGTCGACGTCGGAGTCGCGTGCTTGCCCGCGTAGCGCGCACCAGCGCTTGCGGGTGAGGTGCTGCGCGTAAACCTTGTCGCGCTGGGCGTACGAGAATGCGAAATCCAGGTTGATCGGCAATCCCGCCCACGCTACTTCGGCCGCCGGCAATTCCTGGTCACCGAGGTGTTCGTCAGTCGTCATGCGGGCACCCCTTCATCGAGTACGCACCTGTTGTTGAGCACATGGTGCGACAGCGATGTTTCAGCGACGCTTGTCCGGCGTTTCGGCCGTATTACGAAGTCCTAGTAGACGTCGCGGTGGTAGCGCTTGTCGGCGCTGAGCGACTGGACGTAGTCCTTCGCGTCGTCCAAGTCCAGGTTGCCGTGCTCGGCCGCGATCTCGCACAGCGCGCGGTCGACGTCCTTGGCCATCGGGTCGGCACTGCCGCACACATACAGCTGGGCGCCGTCCTGCAGCCAACTCCATAGCTCGGCGCCACGCTTGCGCATCAGGTGCTGGACGTACACCTTCTCTTGCTGGTCTCGAGAGAACGCCAGGTCCAGCTCGGTGAGCAGCCCGTCGGCGTGCATCTTCTCGATCTCGTCGCGGTAGTAGTAGTCGGTCTCGGCGTGCTGTTCGCCGAAGAACAGCCAGTTGGGCCCGGTGTGGCCGAGGGCGCGGCGCTCCTGCAGGAAGCCGCGGAAGGGCGCGATACCGGTTCCGGGCCCGATCATGATCATCGGCGTCTCTGACTCACTCGGCGGCCGGAAATTGCTCGACGGCTGCAGATAGACAGCCACTCGATCGCCGGGGGAGCGGTCGGCAAGGTAGGTCGAACACACCCCGCGGCGGGGCACGCCCTGGAAGTTGTAGCGCACCGGCGAGACGGTCAGGTGAGCTTCGCCCGGGCACTCCTTGGGGCTCGACGAGATCGAGTACAGCCGCGGTTGCAGGCGTTTGAGGACCCGCAGCCACTCGTGGGCCGATGCGTAGACCGGCAGCCGTGCCAGCAGGTCGATGGACTGGCGCCCCCACGTCCAATTGCTCAGGGCGGCTTTGTTTTCCGGCCTCAGCAGTTCCGCGAGTTTCGGGTCGCCGGTGCGCTCCTGCACGAACCGCACCAGGTCCCGGCTGATGTGGGCGATCTCGATTCGCTCGGTGAGCGCGGAACGCAGCGACATCAGGCCGTGCTCGCCGACCTCGACCGGGGTCTGCCCGTTCAGTCCGGTGACCGACAGCCATTCGTCGACCAGCTGGTCGCTGTTGCGTGGCCACACCCCGAGCGCGTCGCCCGCTTCATAGCTGGCGGCCTCGTCGGACACGTCGAAGACGATCTGCCGCACGTCTTTTGCAGAGTTCGGCCCGCTGAGGGTGATGTTGCTGATCATGTCGGTGACCAGCGGGCGCTTCTTGTTGTACGCGGGCGCCTGGGGGCGGGCCGTCGGACGGGGTGCAGACGTAGCCGGTGCCGGCGCCGGAGCACCGACGCGGGTGGGGGTGCGCCGCAGCGCCTCGATCACCCCGCTCATCCACCCGGCGGCGGCCTCCTCGTAGTCGGGTTCGCAGTCGACGCGGCTGACGATCCTGGTCCCGCCCAGCTCGGCCAGCCGCTCGTCGAGCTTGCGCCCGTAACCGCAGAAGTCGTCGTAGTTGGAGTCGCCCAGGGCCAGTACGGCGTAGCGGGTGCCGGACAACCGCGGTGCGCTGTCGCCGTTCAGCGCGCGCCACAGCGCGGCGCCGTTGTCGGGTGCATCGCCGTCGCCGGTGGTGCTGGTGATTACCAGCAGTTCCCGCGTGGTGGCCAGGTCGGCCACCGGGAAGTCGTCCATGCTGTGGATCACGACCTGCAGCGACGCCTCTCCGAGCCGGGCGACGCACTCGGCGGCGAGCTCCTCGGCGTTGCCGGTCTGCGACGCCCACAACACCACAACCGGAGCCTGCTTCGGTTCTACTGGGGTTACCGGGGCCGCGGGTGGGTCGGCCGGTGTCTGGGCGGCGGGGGACGCCGGCATGAAAGCCGGCATCGACGCCGGCGCCTCGGTACGCGCGAACATCCCCGCGAACAGACCGTCCACCCACAGCCGGGTGTTGGCGTCGAGTGGGGCGTTGAGCGGCAGGGTGGGCACCCCGGCCGTGCGGCGGCCGGCTTCCGAACGCAATCCGGCCAGCACCCCCGCCAGGTAGGTGCGGCCGAGGGGGCCCAGCTGGGGAGCCGGTTCGTTTGCGACACCGAGGATTTCGGCGAGGGCGTCAACCTGTGACCCGTTGATTTCGGTAACTTCCTCAGGAGCGGGCTCTACTGTGCCGGTGGCCACCGCAGGCTCGGCCTCGGTGTCGGATTCCGTTGTGGCGGCGGCGATCTTGGTGACGGTGATCGCGCACGCCTTGAACTCGGGCTGGAAGGACAACGGGTCCACGGCGTCATTGGTGACCGCGTTGATCGACAAGTATTCGCCGAACGCGTCGTTCCAGTGGAAGGGCGCAAAACAGTTGCCCGGCCGCACCCGGTCGGTGACCACGGCAGGAAGCACGGCTCGCCCACGGCGCGACGCGATTTCGACACGATCGCGATCGGTGATCTCGAGCCGTGCGGCGTCGTCGGGGTGGATTTCGACGAACGGTCCGGAGTTGAGTTTGTTGAGTTTGGCCACCTTGCCGGTCTTGGTCATGGTGTGCCATTGGTGCGGCAGACGACCGGTGTTGAGCAGGAACGGGTAGTCGTCATCCGGCATCTCGTCGGGCGACAGGTGCGGTCGGGCGAAGAACATCGCGCGACCGTTCGCCGTGGCGAAGGCCAACCGTGGCACGGTGCCGTCCTCGCGGACCAGCTGAGTTTGGCTGACGCCGTCGTTGCGGTAGCGGATCGGGTTGCGGTCGTCGGCGCCATCGGGCGGGCACGGCCACTGCAGCGGAGTCTGCCGCAGCCGGTCATAGCTGGCACCGCGCAGGTCATAGCCCGTCTTGGGATTCCAGAACCGCTTGATCTCTTCGAACACGTCCTCGGCGGAGTCATAGCTGAAGGAATCCGAAAAGCCCATCTCGCAAGCGATTCGGGCGATGATCTGCCAGTCCGGCATTGCCTGTCCGGGCGGTTGCACGGCCGGCTGGAACAGCGTCAGGTTGCGCTCGGAGTTGACCATCACGCCCTCGGACTCGGTCCACAGGGCGGCGGGCAGCAACACGTCGGCGTAGCCGTTGGTCTCGGTCTCGAAGAAGGCGTCCTGGGCGATCACCAGCTCGGCGTTCTCCAGACCGGCCAGCACCGTCTTCCGATTGGCAACGCTGGCAACGGGATTGGTGCAGATGATCCAGCAGGCCTTGATCTCTCCGTTGGCCATACGGGAGAACATGTCGACGGTTCCGGTACCGACCTCGGTACGTAGCGTTCCGCGAGGGATGCCCCATTGGTCCTCGACGAATTCGCGATCGGGCGCCGACGTCACCACGCGCTGGCCCGGCAGACCCGGCCCCATGTAACCCATTTCGCGCCCGCCCATCGCATTGGGCTGCCCGGTCAGCGAGAACGGGCCGCTGCCCGGCTTGCAGATCGCCCCGGTCGCCAAGTGCAGGTTGCAGATCGCGTTGGTGCTCCAGGTGCCGTGGGTGCTCTGGTTGAGGCCCATGGTCCAGCAGGTCACGAAGTTCTCGGCTTCGCCGATCCAGCGGGCCGCGGTCCGGATGTCGTCGGCGGGTATGCCAGTGGTTTTGCTGACCCGCTCCGGCGTGAAGTGCTCGAGGAAACTCGGCATCTCGTCCCAGCCCTCGGTGAACTCGGCGATGAATTCCGGGTCGGTGTGGCCGTTTTGGACGATCAGGTTCAGCAGACCGTTGAGCAGAGCGAGGTCTGTGCCAGACGAGATCTGCAGGAACAGATCGGCCTTTTCCGCGGTCGCGGTGCGGCGCGGGTCGACGACGATCAGCTTCGCGCCGGCCTTGACCCGGTCCATCATCCGCAGGAACAGAATCGGATGGCAGTCGGCCATATTGGCGCCGATGACGAAGAAGACGTCGGCCTTCTCGAAATCCTGATAGGACCCGGGCGGTCCGTCCGCGCCCAGCGACAACTTGTAGCCGGACCCCGCGCTGGCCATGCACAGTCGCGAGTTCGACTCGATCTGGTTAGTACCGATGAACCCCTTGGTCAGCTTGTTCGCGAGGTACTGCGCCTCCAGCGACATCTGCCCGGACACGTACAGGGCGAACGCGTCCGGGCCGTGCTCGTCGATGATGGCCCGCAACTGCTTGGCGGACTGGCTGATCGCATCGTCGATGTCGATCTGCGCCAGGGATTCGCCACGGTCGGCGCGCCAATAAGCCGAATCCATCCGGCCCGGTGCGGCCAGCATGTCCGCGGTGGTTGTGCCTTTGGTGCACAGGCGGCCGAAGTTGGCCGGGTGACTTTTGTTTCCAACAGATTTCGCAACGTGACGGCGGTCGCTCTTCGGATCGGTTGTGATCTGCAGCACCATGCCGCAGCCCACGCCGCAGTAGGCGCACATGCTGTTCACGGTGTCCTCACCGTGGTCTGCAGCCACGCCTACGTCCTCCTTCCGGGCGCGCAAGGGTATATCCGCTAAATCGTGCGACAAGGATGTTTCGACATCGGACGTCCGATGTTTCCGCCGTTTTACGGCTTGATCTCACGGGCTCCACACGCAAATGTGAGATGTCCGGGAAATCCGTCGTCAAGCACGTAGCCGCAGGTCAGCGTTGATCCGCGATTGAGGCCAGATTACCCACCGATCCTTCGGAATTTCCCCTCAGAACAGGGGTTCCGACCAAACAAATGGCACATTCACAGTTTTCGCTAAGCTCACAATGTGCGTCGTCACTTTGTGATTTTTCTGGCGTTATTGGCCGCGTCTTGCGGCGGAAAACCAGCGGCACCGCCGGCGTCGTCGCGAGCGGACACGTGCAAGGACTCCGACGGGCCGAGCGCGGTGACCGTGCGCCAGGCAATCGCCGCCGTTCCCATCGAGGTTGCCGGCTCGAGTTGGGTCGAGATCGGTCGCGGGCACACCAAGAATTGCCGGTTGTACTGGGTGCAGATCATCCCGACCATTGCCAGCGAGTCGACTCCCCAGCAGCTGGTGTTCTTCGACCACAACAGGCCACTGGGTACACCGACGCCGAACCCCAAGCCGTACATCACCGTGTTGCCCGGCGGCGACAACGATGCGGTCACGGTTCAGTACCAATGGCAGACCGGGAACGAAGAGCCTTGTTGTCCCAAGGGAATCGGCACCGTTAAGTTCCACATCGGGCCCGACGGCACATTGCAAGCACTCGGCAAGATTCCGCACCAATAGGTCTACCGCACATCATGTTCCGATATTCCGCCGCATTAGGTCTTGGTATCGAAGGGATTACAGTGCCCGCACGGGGCGATGCGTCCAGTATTTCTTCAGGAATCCAGCAGCGACGCCAACCTTCTTCGAAGGGTCAAGCGAGTGGGTAGGTCACGTCACCTCTCGCATTGGGACGCGGAAGATCTCGAGGCATGGGAGGCGGGCGGCAAGACCATCGCGCGACGCAATCTGTTCTGGTCCGCGGTGATCGTGCACCTGGGTTATGCGATATGGGCGCTCTGGCCGGTGATGGCACTGTTCATGCCCCGGGACGTGTACGGCTTCTCCGCCGGCGACAAGCTGCTGCTCAGTGTCACCGCCACCCTGGTCGGGGCATGCCTGCGGCCGACGTACGCCGTGGCGACGGCGATCTTCGGCGGCCGCAACTTGGCCATGTTCTCGGCCTTCGTCCTGGTGGTCCCGGTCATCGGCGCCATGGTGCTGCTGGCGCATCCGGGGCTGCCGTTGTGGCCGTACCTGGCGTGCGCGGCGCTGTCCGGTATGGGCGGCGGCAATTTCGCGGCCTCGGCGAGCAACGCCAACTCCTTCTACCCACACCGGCTCAAGGGCGCGGCGCTGGGGATCGCCGGCGGGATCGGCAATCTCGGCGTGCCGATGATCCAGATCGTCGGGCTGGTGGTCATCGCCGCCGCGGGCGACCGGCAGCCGTACTGGGTGTGCGGCCTGTACCTGGTCCTGTTGATGGTCGCGGGCATCGGCGCCACGTTCTTCATGAACAACGTCGCCCAGCACCGGGTGGAACCCGGCCGGCTGCGATCGATCCTGTCCGCGGTGCTTTCCACGCGCGACACCTGGCTGCTCTCGCTGCTCTATCTGGGCACCTTCGGGACGTTCATCGGGTTCTCGTTCGCGTTCGCCCAGGTACTGCAGACCAGCTTCGTGGCCGGCGGGCAAACCAACTCCCAGGCCGCGCTGCATGCCGCCGAACTGGCCTTCATCGGACCGCTGCTGGCCGCGGTGTCCCGCATCTACGGCGGCCGGCTGGCCGACCGACTAGGCGGGGGCCGCGTCACATTCGCGGTGTTCGTCAGCATGGTTGTGGCCGCCGGGCTGCTGATCACGGTCGGCACCATCGAGGATCCGCACGCCGGGCCGGTCAGCCGCTCCGCGATGGCCGGCTACGTCACCTGCTTCATCGCCCTGTTCACCTTTGCCGGGTTGGGCAACGGATCGGTCTACAAGATGATCCCGACCATCTTCGAAACCTGCGGCCGGAACCTGGATATGGACGAGGCCGCCCAGCGGCAGTGGTCCCGCGTGATCTCGGGCATCGTCATCGGTTTCGTCGCCGGCGCCGGGTCCTTGGGTGGCGTCGGGATCAACTTGGCGTTACGGCAGTCCTACGTCAGCACCGGCACGATGACGTCGGCGTTCTGGGTCTTCCTGTCCGTCTACGTCGCTGCCGCACTGCTGACCTGGGTCAGGTACGTGCGGCGCCCGCTGAGCGTGCGCGCAGGCGGCAGCCTTGCCGATGCGGTCGACGCCGGTTGAGCCGAGGGTTCAGTCGGTCTCGGGCAGGTTTTCCGGGTGCAGCATCTCGGCGTAGCGCAACGGCTCCGGGATGCCGAAGCCGTCAACCAGCGTCTTGGCATGCGGGCGCAGGGCCCGGCACCGATCGTTGATGCCGCGGGTCACCGCCTTGGCCCGCCCGGTGGACAGATAACCGTGCTCGATGTACCAGGCCTTGTCTTCTTCGATCACCGACAGCGCGTACAGGTCGCAGACGATCTCCAATAGCTCACGGGCCGCGTCGTTGTCGCAGGCGTCGATACCCGCGACGAATGCTTCCAACACGATCCGGTCGATGTGGGCGCTGGCGGCGTGCAGCACGTGATCCTGCACGGCGTTGAAGGCGTCGAACTCCGACATCTCCTTGGACTTGCCCTGGAGGCGACGGGCGACCGAAGACAGCAGGTATTCCTCGCGCTCTTCGAACATGTTCACCTGGGTGCCGCGGTTGAACAGACTGCCCTCTTCTTCGCTGTCCTGGCGAGAGTCGACGATCGTTTGCATAATCGCTTCGGCCGCAGTACGTTTCATCACTCGCTCGCCAACGGTGTTGGCGGCGAACCGAACCCAATCGACGGGGCTCATACTCTTGATGTCGTCAGCGTAGGCGGTCAGCAGTTCCTTGGCCACCAGCTGGGTCAGCACGTGGTTGTCGCCCTCGAAGGTGGTGAACACGTCGGTGTCAGCCCGCAGGGCGATCAGCCGGTTCTCGGCCATGTAGCCCGCGCCCCCACACGCTTCGCGCGCCTCCTGAATGGCGCGGCTGGCATGCCAGGTGTTGGCCGCCTTCAGGCCGGCGGCACGCGATTCCAGCTCGCGCTGCTCCTCGGCATCGGGAAAGTCCGATGTCTGCAGGTCGTGGCACTTGGATACCAGCTCGTTTTGGGCGAACTGCAGCGCATACGACTTGGCTATCAACGGGAATAGCCGCCGCTGGTGCACCAGGTAGTCCATGATCAGGACTTCGCGCTCGTCGCCGGGTGCGCTGAACTGCCTGCGCTGCAACGCATATCGAGTGGCGATGTCCAACGCGACGCGGGCGGCGTTACCGGCGCTGCCGCCGACCGTGACCCGGCCACGGATCAGGGTGCCGATCATCGTGAAGAACCGGCGGTTCGCGTTGTCGATCGGGGAGCTGTACGTGCCGTCTGCCGCGACGTCGCCATATTTGTTCAACAGGTTCACCCGCGGGACGCGGACATGGTCGAACATGATGCGGCCGTTGTCCACCCCGGGCAGGCCACCCTTGTAGTGACAGTCCGACGTCGTCACACCGGGCAGATCGTTGCCGTCGGCGTCGCGGATCGGCACCAGGACACAGTGCACGCCGTGGTTGACCGGCTTGCCGTCCTCGGTGGTGATCAGCTGCGCGAAAACCGCTGCCACCATTGCGGTCTCGGCAGCCCCGCCGATGTAGTCCTTACGGGAAGTCGGGGTGGGGGAGTCGATGACGAACTCTTCGGTTTCCGCGTCGTAGGTCGCTGTTGTCTCCAGCGCCTGCACGTCGCTGCCGTGCCCGGTTTCGGTCATCGCGAAGCACCCGCGGAGCTCAAGGTTGATGACCTTTTTCACATACGGCTCGTGATGGCGCTCCGTGCCCAGGTTTTCGACGGCCCCACCGAACAGGCCCCACTGCACCCCGGCCTTGACCATCAGGGACAGATCCGACATCGCGAGCATCTCGATCATCGTGATCGCGGCGCCGACGTCGCCGGTGCCGCCGTGTTCCTTGCGGAATCCTTCGTCGGGGATTCCCGCGGCGGCGATGAGCTTCATCTGCTCGAACACCTTGGCGCGGGCCAAGACCGTGTTCGGCGTGTAATGGGGCCGGAACTGATCCTGGCTTAGCCATTTGCGGGTCTCGTTCTTCGCGTCCCGGAAACGTCCGTCCAACGCGTCGCGCAGGTGCTCGGCAGTGTTTGTCGTGTCTGGCGCCATACCCGACGGTAACCTGCCGCCCGCTACGCGGGAACACCCCAGGTGTCGATCGGGTGGCGGCGTGATCGGCGTTGCGGACCCGGCCGGGTGCGATTAGATGACGTCATGTCCCAGCCCGACACCTCGTTCCAGAAACCGGCGTCAGTCCGCCTGCCCGGTCTGCTCGTGGCGGCAGTCGTTTGATGCGGGGCCGGTTGCTGGCGCTGGCCGGGGTATGTCTTGCCTGGTTCCTCTCCGGTTGCGATGCCGCCCGCCCTTCGGCTCCGCCGGGCCCGCCGCGGCCGGTGTTGGCTTATATCGGCCAGGCACAGGTCGCCTTCGGCACGACCTTCGCGGACACCGTGATCGGCGGCTTGTCCGCACTCAGCTACGACCCGGAGCGCCGGCTCTACTACGTGATCAGCGACGACCGTTCGGAGAAAAACCCGGCCCGCTTCTACTCCGTGCAATTGTCGTTGTCGGACAAGGGAATTGACGGGGTCAGCTTCACCGCCACCCATCCACTGTTGGACCAGTCGGGCCAGCCGTTTCGGCCGCTGGCGATCAACACCTCGCCACCGGTGGTTCCTCCCGACCCGGAGGGCATCGCGTTCGACCGCGTCCGGCAACGGTTGTACTGGAGTTCGGAAGGCGAGCGGCTGACCGAGGGCCCGGTGCTGCTGGACCCGTGGGTCAGGACCGCGGGACTCGACGGTGCCTATCTGGGGCAGTTCACCTTGCCGGCCAATCTGGCCATGTCGGCGCAGCAGACCGGACCGCGGCGCAACCGGGCGCTCGAGGGTGTGACGGTGACGCCCGACGGCCGATCGGTGTTCGCCTCGATGGAGGACCCGGGCTACAACGACGGCCCCGAGACCGGCGACGGGCACCGGGTGCTGACCCGGTTCACCCAATTCGACGTCGCCACCGGAAAGCCCACCGCCCAGTACGCCTACCCGATGGAGCCGCCCGCACCGCCGGCCGAGGAGAACGGTGTCTCGGATCTGGTCGCGCTGACGGATACCACGTTTCTGGTGATCGAGCGGTCCGATTCCATGCCGCAGACCATCCGCGTCTACCGAGCCGAGATCGGTTCTGCCACAAACGTATTGGACATGCCGTCGATGACGGACGTGATGTTGACGCCGATGACGAAGTCGCTGGCCGTCGACATGACGACGACACCGGGCCTGTGGCCGCTGGGCAACATCGAAGGCATCACGCTTGGACCGAAATTGGCCGATGGCCGTCAATCGGTCGTATTCGTGAGCGACAACAACTTCTCACCCAGGGGGATCACTCAGTTCCTGATGTTCGCGATGTAGCGAACGCGGGCCGATTTCGCGGACCGGCGGCCGGAGCCGGTAGCGAATAAACCCGGCCCACAGCGCGCCGAAGCTGGCGAGCACGATCATGTCGAACATCCACCAGCCCGCATAGTGCGTCCAGACCAGGATGTCGGCGGCTTGGGCGTCGACCCGGTGTAGGTCGACGGTCGAGGCGGATGCCGCGAAGCCCCACTGCGCCGGGACGAACCAGGAGATCTGGTCGTAGCCCCAGGTGCCCACCAGGGTGATCAGGCCCCCCGCGAACAGCGCGGAGGCCAGGATCGCCGGCACGACCAGTGGTAGAACCTCCCGCAGCGACGTGCCCAGCGTCGACAGCGCCAGGCCCACGATCGCCGAGACGACGGCCGTCAGCGCCACGCTGACATACAGCTCGGCAGTGGCGTTTGGCAGCAACACGGAGCCGCGCGTCGGCTGGCCCTTGTCGGCGATGACGATCGCGAACACGATGCCGGTGAGCGCGGCCGCGGCCAAGCTGAAGAAGACGATCTTGACCGCCAGATACGCGGACGTCGAAAGCCCGACGGCTTGCTCGCGCCGGAAGACGCGCCGCTCACCAACCAGTTCCCGAATGGTCAGCGCGGTGCCCAGGATGACCGCGGCGATGTTGAGTGCGGCCAGGATCTCGACGGCTTCATGCAGGTTGCGGCTCGTCGGGCCGGGGCGACCCAGGCCGGAGTCGCCGGGAATCAGCAACGCCAAGCCCGCCAACGCGAACGGCAGCGCCACCAAGAACAAGGTGTAAAGCGGGTCAGCGACCAGCAGCCGCAGTTGGCGACGCGCGACCAACCAGGCCTGGCGGGTCAGGGTGGGCGTTCGCTGCGGCGGCCAGGGTGCGGCGACCTCGGGCGGCTCCGTCGGACCTTGTGTCGGTTGCCGTGCGCTGAACGCGCGGTGCGCCCCGTCGGGATCGGCGCTGATCCGCGCGAGAGCTTCGGACCAGTCCGCGGTGCCCAGCGCGGACTGGATCTGCGTGGGCGCTCCGGCGAAGGCCATGGTCCCGGCGGCCGTGAGCACCAGTACCTGGTCGCAGATGGTCAGGTGGGTCGGTGTCGTGGTGGCCACACGACGACACAGCCAAGGTTGGCCTGGCGTCGCAGCACCGCCATCACGTGATCTTCTTGCTCCTCATCGAGTCCGATGCCGGGCTCGTCGATCACAAGCAGGCTCGGTCGGGTGATCAGTTCGATCGCCACCGATGCGCACCGGCGTAGTTCCGGGGCGAGCTTGCCGATCCGGGTCGTGCGGTGCGGCGTGAGCTCCAGCTCTTCGAGCACCTGATCGACCACCCGGTCACGATGCTCACGCGTGGTGTCGGGCGGCAGCCGCAGTTCGGCGGTGTAGCTCAGGGCTCGTTCGACGGTCAGCCGCCGGTGCATGGTTTCGTCGCGTCCGACGATCCCGATGCGGGTGCGCATCGAGTCGGGTTCGGCGTACACGTCGTGGCTGTCGACGGTGAGCTGCCCGGTGCCGGGTGCCAGGGCGCCGGCGAGCATTCCCAGCAGCGCCGAATTGCGGGCAGCCGATGGGCCGGTGACCGCGGTCAGCGTGCCCGGGCGTGCCGTGAACGACACGTCCGTGAGCACTTCGTGGCCGTCGGTGCTGAGTCCCAGCCGGTAGGCGTTCACGCCGACCGTGCGGGCACCGGTCGCCAGCGGCAGCCGATAGGTCGTGCTCGGCTCCTCGGTGGGGAAGTTTGTGGTGGCCTCGGCGGGACGGCTTGCGCGCAGCTTGCGGGTCGCGTCGGTCATCCGCTCGATCAGGCCACGGCCCCTGGGCTGCCCCTCCGGCGCGACGCGCTGCCCCTCTGGCGCGACGGGCCGCCCCTCTGGCGCGACGGGCTGCTCTCGCGCGGGTGGTGGCGGCGGAGGCGGCCCGACCGGCGGTGGTGGCCCGACCGGCGGTGGTGGCCCGACCGGCGGTGGTGGTGGGGGTGGCGCGGCCAACGGTGGTGGTGCGGGTGGTGGGGGTGGCGCGGCCAACGGTGGTGGCCCGACCGGCGGTGGTGGTGCGGGTGGTGGGGGTGGCGCGGGTGGTGGGGGTGGCGCGGCCAACGGTGGTGGCCCGACCGGCGGTGGTGGTGCGGGTGGTGGGGGTGGCGCGGCCAACGGTGGTGGTGCGGGTGGCGGCGGAGCTGGCGGCCCGACCGGGGGCGGCGTCGGAGGGATGCGCTGCTCGACCGTCGGCTGTCGCGTTGGCCCGATCTGCATGCGCTGGGTTTCCCGCTGCGTCGGAATCTGCGGCGCGACGGGCGGCGGCTGATGCGGCGGCTGCTGCGGTGGGGGTGGGGGTGGCATTGGCGGTCGCTGCGGCGGCGGCGAGACGGGTGGTGGCTGCATCGGCGGCGGCATTGGCGGTCGCTGCATGGGCGGCGGCTGCGGCGCGCGTTGCGGGGGACCGGGCGGTGGCCCCGGTGGGCCGGCCGGCGAGCCAACCCTGAACACCAGCCGGGGCCCGCGCTGGGGATCCCCGAGCGCGATTGCCAGGCCGTCGCGGATGTCGACCGTCGGCACCCGAGTGCCGTCGACGAAAATACCGCTGCGGCTCCGATCGATGGCTACCCAGCGCGTTTCGGCAAAGCGCAGCAACAGATCGGGCTGCGGAATCGGCGGTGGTGGGGCGGCGAACCCCAGGCGGGCCAGCGGGATGTCGCACCAGTCCCCGTACGCCACGACCACGTCACGGCCCGGGGCAAACACGTACCGCATCGAGCCGACGAAGACGGTGAGCGGTGAGGCTGGGAAGGCGGAAGCCACTGACTAATTGTCTACCCGCTGCCGGTCGTCGCCCCACAAGGGGTGCGCGCCGGTCACAGTGTGTTGCGGCGCGGGGTCGCCGCAGCATTGTCGAGCAGCCGGCGCAGCACCTGGACGGCCTCGGCGAGCACCTCGCGATCGGCGGGCTCGAGCATTGCCAGCTGCGGTTCGATCGCGGCGGCGCGGTCGGCCCGAACCGCGTTCAGGGTGCGTCGCCCTTCGGGGGTGATGCGGATCCGGACCGCACGGGCATCGCCGGGGTCGACGGTTCGGCTAACCAGGCCGGCGTCCTCGAGTCGACGCACCTGCGTGGTCATAGTGGGTTTAGAGCAGTGGTCGACGGCGGCGAGGTCACCGATGCGCGCTTCTCCGTGCACCTCGACGGTCGCAAGCAGTCTGGCCTGTGCCGCAGGCAGCGGCATCTGGATGCGTTGCGTTGCCAGTCGGTTCAGCCGCGCGACCACAGCCAGCAGGTCTGCGCCCAGCCCCTGGTGCAGCGCGACGTTTGCGGTGTCGACAACGTTGTCCATGTACCCATGCTTGCATAGCTTTGCTATGCGAGACCAACCGCTGCCACCCGATGCACGGAATTGTCGCCGGCCCGCAAAGGGTCGCTGTCTGAGGGCGCCCGGTGTGTCGGCCTGGCACAATCGAGAAAGTGATCGCGCGCCCTCTTCGGCACAGTACGAGTGGACCGCTGCAGCCGAACGAATTAGCTCAGGCCGCGGTGATGGGGGCGCTGTGCTCGGTGACCGCAATCATCGCTTGGGTCATTCCGTTCGCTCAGGGCTTCGGCGTGCTGGGCACGGTGCCGATGGGGTTGCTCGCCTACCGGTTCCGTCCTCGGGTGCTGATCGCCTCGGCCGTCGCCGCG
The DNA here is from genome assembly GCF_036409155.1 of Mycobacterium sp. 050128. NCBI lineage: Bacteria > Bacillati > Actinomycetota > Actinomycetes > Mycobacteriales > Mycobacteriaceae > Mycobacterium > Mycobacterium sp. 050128. The sequence continues at coordinate 45,907 of NZ_JAZGLW010000006.1, forward strand.
ACGGTGATCGCCTTCTTGATCTCCGGATTGGGCAGTTCGGCGATGGTCGTCGACGCCGCCTGGGTCGGCGGGATATGCGGCATCGTCAAACGCAAGGGCCGTGGCATACCCACGGTGATCTTCGCGTCCCTGGTCGCCGGCTTGATCTGGGGTGCGGCCTGGGTCGGCGTGTTCGCGGTGCTAACTCGGTTGCGGCAGTTGATCTTTGGCGTACTGACCGCGAACGTCGACGGTGTCGCCGCATTCCTGCGCTGGGTACACCTGCCGAATGTCGCCGAAACCATGAAGCGCTATGTCGCCGAGGGGCTGCAGTACTGGCCGTGGTTGGTGCTGCCCTATCTCGTCTTCGTGGTCGTGATTGTGACGCTGATCGGTTGGTCGGCGTTGTCTCGTCTGCTGGAGCGGATGGGCGACATCCCCGATGTGCACAAATTGGATCCACCCGATGTTGAAGGGCCGCACGACGCCGGGATCGGACCGGTGCCCGTACGACTGGACCGGGTGCGGTTCCGCTACCCCAACGCTGCTCAAGACGCACTGCGCGAAGTCAGCCTGGAGGTGCAAAGCGGGGAGCACGTCGCGGTCACCGGCGCCAACGGCTCCGGCAAGACCACGCTGATGCTGATCCTGGCCGGCCGGCAACCGACATCGGGAACCGTGCAGCGCCCCGGCGCAGTGGGTTTGGGCCGGCTGGGCGGCACCGCGCTGGTCTTGCAACACCCGAAGAGCCAAGTGCTGGGCACCAGGGTCGCCGACGATGTGGTGTGGGGTTTGCCCCCGGATGCCAAGGTCGATGTCAGCCGGTTGCTGCGTGAGGTCGGCCTCGAGGAACTCGCCGAAAGCGACACCTCGAGTTTGTCCGGCGGGCAGCTGCAGCGCCTGGCGCTGGCCGGGGCACTTGCCCGAGAACCCGCCCTGCTGATCGCCGACGAGGTCACCTCGATGATCGATCAGCAGGGCCGCGACGCCTTGCTGGGCGTCATGTCGGGCCTCACCAAACGGCACCGGACTGCCCTGGTGCACATCACCCACTTCGACAACGAGGCTGCGTCCGCGGACCGCACCATCAATCTCAGCGAATCCTCGGACAACACCGCCGTGGTGGGCAGCGCGGATGCACCGGTGTCGAGTCACGCTGCCTGGCAACGGCATAACGCGGGAGCGATCGAGCTGATCGGCGTCGGGCACGAATATGCCAGTGGCACACCGTGGGCCAAGACTGCGTTGCGCGACATCAACTTTGTCGCCGAGCAGGGTGACGGTGTCTTGATCCACGGCGATAACGGCTCGGGCAAGTCGACACTGGGGTGGATCATGGCCGGATTGACCATCCCCACCACCGGCTCCTGCCTGATCGACGGCGAGCCCACCCACGAGCACGTCGGCGAGGTGGCGTTGGCATTCCAGTCGGCCCGCCTGCAATTGATGCGCAGCCACGTCAACCTGGAAGTGGCTTCGGCAGCGGGCTTTTCGCATGAAGACGAAGACCGTGTCGCCGCGGTATTGGGTTTGGTCGGGTTGCAGCCCGCGTTGGCCCAACGGCGCATCGACCAGCTCAGCGGTGGCCAGATGCGTCGCGTCGTGCTGGCCGGACTCTTGGCGAGATCGCCGCGAGCGCTGATCCTCGACGAGCCGCTGGCGGGATTGGACGTCGCCAGTCAACGCGGCTTGCTGACGCTGCTGGAGCGCTTGCGTCGCGAGCAGGGCCTGACGCTGGTGGTCATTTCGCACGACAGCATCGGCATGGAAGGGATCTGCCCGCGCATGTTGCATTTGCGCGACGGTGTGCTGGAAACGGTGTCGACGACGACGGGCGGTGTGGCATGACCGAGACCGAGTCACCGCCCGCCGCCCAGGGGCAGACCAAGCGCCAGTCACGTCCGGTTGTGCTGTTGGTTCCGGTGCCCGGCGACACCGTCATGCACCGGTTGTGGGCCGGCACCAAACTGATCGTCGTCGTCGGTACCGCCGTGCTGCTGACTTTCTACCCGGGTTGGGTGACCATCGGACTGCTCGGAGCGCTGACGGTGGCCGCGGTGTGGCTTGCCCACATCCCACGTGGCGCCCTGCCTTCGGTACCGCGCTGGCTGTGGCTGGTGATCGGGTTCGGCTTTGTGACCGCCGCGCTCGCCGGCGGTCACCCCGTGGTTTCGGTCGGCGGACTGCACGTCGCCCTGGGCGGATCCTTGCACTTCATCCGGATGACCGCGCTGACCATCTTGCTGATCACGCTCGGGGCGATCGTGTCCTGGACGACCAATGTCGCCGAAATCGGCCCCGCACTAGCAACTTTGGGCCGCCCGTTCAAGATATTCCGGATCCCGGTCGACGAATGGGCCGCGGCGCTGGCGCTCGCGTTGCGTGCCTTCCCGATGCTGATCGCGGAATTCCAGGTGCTCTACGCCGCCCGCCGGCTGCGTCCGAAAGAGGTGCCTCCCACTCGCCGGGCCCGGCGCAAGCAACAGGGCCGGGAACTGATCGACCTGCTCGCGACGGCCATGGTCGTGACGTTGCGGCGCGCCGACGAGATGGGCGACGCAATCACCGCTCGCGGCGGTGCGGGTCAACTGTCGGCTTCTCCGGCCCGGCCGAAACTGGCGGACTGGGTGACGCTGGCCCTCTTTATCGGGGCCGGGACCGCCTCGGTGGTGATCGAGACAATGCTGCATATCACTCCGATTTAACGAGGCTCGTCGCGTAGCGTAAGCGCGTGGCCGACATCCAGCGAACTCGTATCATTGCCGCTCGCGTGCAAGAAGTCTGGGATGTCCTGGCGGACTTCGGCGCCATCGTTTCCTGGGCCGACAACGTCGACCACTCATGCATCTTGTCTTCGGGGGCCGGCGGAGCACCGGTCGGCACCACCAGACGAGTCCAGGTCAAACGCGACACACTGGTCGAGCGCATCACCGAGTTCGATCCGCCACACGCGCTCGCCTACGACATCGAGGGCCTGCCCCGGCTACTGCGCCGGGTAGCCAACCGCTGGACGCTCGCGGCGAGCTCGGACGATTCGACCGCGGTGACGCTGACCAGCACGGTGGAAATCGGGCCTTGGCCGCCGCAACAGCTTGCCGAACGTGTCGTGTGTCAAGTCGTTGCACGACAGTCCGATTCGATGCTCGCCGGACTTGCGAACCGATTGGAGAATGCGCGTGTCTGATCGCCCCGACATCGTCATCCTGATGACCGACGAGGAACGTGCGGTGCCGCCGTACGAGACGCCGGGCGTGCTGGCGTGGCGCGACCGAATACTGACGGGCCGCAAGTGGTTCGACGATCACGGCGTCAGCTTCGGCCGCCACTACACAGGCTCGCTTGCCTGCGTGCCGAGCCGCCCGACCATTTTCACCGGGCAGTACCCGGACTTGCACGGTGTCACCCAGACCGACGGCATCGGGAAAACGGCAGACGATTCCCGGATGCGCTGGCTTCGCCCGGGCGAGGTGCCCACCCTGGGCAACTGGTTTCGCGCGGCGGGATACGACACGCACTACGACGGCAAGTGGCACATCTCGCACGCGGATCTCGAAGACCCGGACACCGGCCGTTCACTGGCGACCAACGACGACGACGGCATCGTCGACCCGGTCGCGGTACAACGCTATCTCGACGCGGATCCGCTTGGGCCGTATGGCTTTTCCGGATGGGTCGGCCCGGAGCCGCACGGGGCGCTGTTGGGCAATGCCGGGATTCGCCGCGATCCGCTGATCGCCGATCGCGTCGTCGCGTGGCTCACCGACCGCTACGCGCGCCGTCGCGCCGGCGACCCGTCCGCGCTGCGTCCGTTCCTGCTCGTGGCCAGTTTCGTCAACCCCCACGACATCGTGCTGTTTCCGCTGTGGTCGCGGCGCAGTCCGGTCAAGCCGTCGCCGTTGGACCCGCCGCCGGTCGCCGCGGCGCCCACCGCCGACGAAGACCTGTCCACCAAGCCTGCCGCGCAAATCGCCTTCCGCGAGGCGTATTACTCCGGCTACGGTCCGGCACCCGCGATCGACCGGACCTACCAGCGCGGCGCGCAGCGCTACCGCGATCTGTACTACCGCCTGCATGCCGAGGTGGACGGCCCGATCGACCGCGTCAGACGGGCCGTCACCGAAGGTGGTTCGGATGACGCCGTTTTGGTGCGCACCGCCGATCACGGTGATCTGTTGGGCGCCCACGGCGGGCTGCATCAAAAATGGTTCAACCTCTACGACGAGGCCACCCGTGTTCCGTTCGTCATTGCCCGCATCGGTGCGCGCGCTACTCAGCCCCGGGTGGTCACGGCGCCGACATCACATGTCGACCTGGTCCCCACGCTGCTCGGCGCAGCCGGGGTCGATATTACGGAAGTGGCTGCCGCACTGGCTGATTCGTTCTCGGAGGTCCACGAACTGCCCGGCCGTGATCTCATGCCGGTCGTCGACGGCGCACCCGCCGACGACACCCGCGCCGTCTACCTGATGACCCGGGACAACATGCTCGAAGGGGATAGCGGCGCATCGGGTCTGGCGCGGCGACTGAAGCAGACGGTCAATCCGCCCGCGCCCCTGCGTATCCGGGTTCCCGCGCACACCGCGTCGAACTTCGAGGGCCTGGTTGTCCGCGTTGACGAGGCCGGCGGCGATGGGCACCTTTGGAAACTGGTTCGTACCTTCGACGACCCGGGAACCTGGACCGAGCCGGGCGTTCGTCATCTGGCGGCCAATGGCATTGGGGGAGAGGCGTATCGGACGTCGCCGCTCGACGATCAGTGGGAGCTCTACGACCTGACCGCCGACCCGATCGAAGCAATCAACCGCTGGACGGATCCCGATCTTCACGACCTGCGGCAGCATCTGCGGATGCAGCTCAAGCAGGCCCGGGCGAGTTCGGTGCCGGAGCGAAATCAGCCCTGGCCCTACACAACTCGCCGGCCGGCGTCTCGGCCCGCGCGGCGCCGGATGCTGACGTTCAAGCCGCGAGCGTAATCGACTGCGAAATATCGGCCCAAACTTCGCCGTGCGCATACGCTCGCGGGCGTGGTGCAACACTCGCGAGGTGCCGGCGCTCGCTAGGTTCGCATTCGGTCGATCAGGTTTGACAGCACAACGATGCTTTCGCTGCGCTCGATGTCCGCACTCTCCCGGATGCGTTCGAGCGCCGACTCCAGGTGGCGCATGTCGCGGGCCAGCACATGCAGGATCGCGTCGGACGTACCGGTCACCGTCGCCGCGCTGACCACCTCGGGCATCTCCACCCAGGCCGCCCGCAGCAGATCGGGCGCGATCGTGCCGTGGCAGTACACCTGCACATAGGCTTCGGTGTTCCAGCCGAGCGCGTTACGGTCGACGATCGTGGTGAAGCCCCTGATCACGCCGTTATCGAGCATGCGGTCAACGCGACGTTTCACCGCCGGCGCGGACAAATTCACCTTCTCGCCGATCTCCGCGAAGGTAGCTCGCGCATGCTCGGTGAGCTCGGTGAGGATGCGCTCGTCGGTGTCGTCCAGCCGGTCCATCGCCCCCCATTTCAGGCCTGCGCAATAAATCGCTGTCCCGAACACTGTAGCGCAATAAACCGTTCATGGACACGCAATAATCGGCGTTTGATTGTGTACAAGGGTCCAAATACCCTTGATCTATGACGGATTACTATGTCGCCGACCCGGCCCCGCGCGCCCGGCCCGAGGCATGGCGAGACGCCGCCCTCACGCGGTCCAGAACGGCTAAGACTCGTCGGTATGCGATGACGCCGCCGACCTACTTCGCGGTCGAGTACGCGATCAACCCGTGGATGGACACCAGTGCGCCCGTGGACGTCGACGTCGCACACGCGCAGTGGGAAGGCCTTCGGCAGACCTATCTCGGGCTCGGTCATCGCGTGGACATCGTCGAGCCGGTATCCGGTCTGCCCGACATGGTCTACGCCGCCAACGGCGGGTTCGTCGCCGGTGAGGTCGCCATCGTCGCCCGATTCCGCTACGAAGTACGGGCCGGCGAGGCGGTGGCGTATGGCGAGTGGATGTCGTCGATGGGCTACCAGCCCGTCACGACCCGCCACATCAACGAGGGGCAGGGTGACCTGCTGCTGGTCGGCGAAATGGTGTTAGCGGGCTACGGTTTTCGCACCGACCGGCGCGCACATGCCGAGATCTCGGCGGCGCTGCGCATGCCGGTGGTCTCGCTCGAGTTGGTGGACCCGCGGTTCTATCACCTCGATACCGCTCTGGCCGTCCTTGACGACCACACGATCGCCTACTACCCGCCGGCGTTCAGCGTGGCGGCTCAGGATCAACTGCACGCGCTGTTTCCCGACGCTATCGTGGTGGGGAGCGCGGACGCCTACGTGCTTGGCCTCAATGTGGTATCTGACGGCTTGCATGTCGTGCACCCTTGCGCCGCAACGGGTTTCGCCGCACAGTTGCGGGAAGCGGGCTTCGAGCCCGTCGGCGTCGATCTCTCCGAGCTGCTCAAGGGGGGCGGTTCAGTCAAGTGCTGCACATTGGAGGTGTTTGAATGACGATTCTCGACCACCCGACTTCGTTGGCCGGCAACGAAACCGAGAACGCGATCGGACTCGTCGAAAGGTATGCAGCGCACAACTATTCGCCGCTGCCCGTGGTGGCGGCAAGCGCCGACGGAGCCTGGATCACCGACGTCGAGGGTCGACGTTACCTGGATTTCCTGGCCGCGTATTCGGCGGTCAACTTCGGGCACCGCAACCCGGAGATCACCGCGACAGCGCACACCCAGCTCGACACCGTCACGCTGGTCAGTCGCGCATTCCACGCCGCGAACCTGGGGCCGTTCTGCGCCGGGCTCGCCGAGCTGTGCGGCAAAGACATGGTGCTGCCGATGAACTCGGGCGCCGAAGCCGTCGAGAGCGGTCTGAAGGTTGCGCGCAAATGGGGCGCCGACGTCAAGGGCGTGCCCGAGGGCTGCGCCAACATCGTCGTGGCCGAGAACAATTTCCACGGCCGCACGATCAGCATCGTCAGCTTCTCCTCGGACCCGACGGCCCGGGGCGGCTTCGGTCCGTTCACTCCCGGCTTCCGTGCGGTGGCGTTTGGTGATGTCGCGGCGTTGGCCGACGCGATCGACGAGAACACCGTCGCGGTGCTGCTCGAACCGATCCAGGGCGAGTCCGGCATCATCGTCCCGCCCGACGACTACCTGCCGGCCGTTCGTGCGTTGTGCACCCGACGCGACGTGCTGATGATCGCCGACGAGATCCAGTCGGGCCTCGCGCGCACCGGTTACACGTTCGCCTGCGACCGCTGGGGCGTCGTGCCCGACGTCTATCTGCTCGGCAAGGCGCTGGGCGGCGGCGTCGTTCCGTTGTCGGCGGTGGTCGCAAACCGCGACATCCTTGGTGTGCTGCACCCGGGCGAGCACGGCTCGACGTTCGGGGGCAACCCGCTGGCCGCCGCGATCGGCACCACGGTGGTCGGCATGCTGGCGCGCGGCGAATTCCAGGCCCGCTCGGCCGAATTGGGCGCGCATCTGCACGGGCGGTTGCGCGGACTGCTCGGCGACGGCGTGGTCGCCGTGCGGGGCTTCGGCTTGTGGGCCGGCGTCGACATCGAGCCCACCCTGGCCAGCGGCAAGCAGATCAGTCTGCGCCTGGCCGAGCGCGGTGTGCTGGTCAAAGACACCCACGGTTCGACGCTGCGGTTCGCGCCACCGCTGGTGATTACCGAGCAGGAGATCGACTGGGCGGTCGACCAGTTCGCTGGGGTATTGCGAGAGGCTGCATAATCAGCTGATCCAGCATGAGGGGGGCATTTGCCAGCCAGCTCGATCAGTCTGAGCCAACAGATGCTACGGCGCCGCCCGGTCGTCGGTGCGCCCGTAGCTTACGGGGGCACCGAACACCTCAAACGCGGCATCACCGCGTTCCAACTGACCATGTTCGGGGTCGGCTCGACGATCGGCACCGGCATTTTCTTCGTGCTGTCGCAAGCGGTCCCGGAAGCCGGACCGTCGGTGATCGTTTCGTTCACCATCGCCGGGATCGCGGCCGGGCTTGCCGCCATCTGCTACGCCGAATTGGCGTCGGCCGTACCGGTTTCGGGATCCTCGTATTCATACGCGTACGCGACGCTGGGTGAGGTCGTCGCGATGGCTGTCGCGGCCTGCCTGCTGCTCGAATACGGAGTCGCCACGGCCGCGGTCTCGGTGGGCTGGAGTGGCTACGTCAACAAGCTGCTGCACAACTTGTTCGGATTCGAGCTACCGCATGCGTTGTCGGAGGCACCCTGGGATTCGGACCCCGGCTACGTGAATCTGCCGGCGATCATCCTGGTCGCCATGTGTGCGGTATTGCTGATCCGCGGCGCCAGCGAATCGGCGCGGGTCAACGCGATCATGGTGATGATCAAGCTGGGTGTGCTGGGCATGTTCGCGATCATCGCGTTCACGGCTTTCGACGGCAATCAGCTCAAGGACTTCGCCCCGTTCGGCGTTGCGGGGATCGGCTCGGCGGCGGGCACGATCTTCTTCTCGTACATTGGCCTCGATGCGGTGTCGACGGCCGGCGAGGAGGTAAAGGACCCGCAAAAGACCATGCCGCGCGCCCTGATCGCGGCGCTCGCGATCGTCACCGCCGTCTACGTCCTCGTCGCGCTCGCCGCGCTGGGTACCCAGCCGTGGCAGGCCTTCGCCGGGCAAGAGGACGCCGGACTGGCCACCATCCTGGACAACGTGACACACCACGGGTGGGCCAGCACGATTCTGTGCGCGGGAGCGGTGATCTCGATCTTCACCGTCACGCTGATCACAATGTACGGCCAGACCCGCATCTTGTACGCGATGGGCCGCGACGGGCTGCTGCCCTCGCGGTTCGCTTCGATCAACAGGCGCACGCTGACTCCGGTGTGGAACACGACGATCGTCGCCATCGCCGCCGGGACGCTGGGTGGCCTCGTCCCGCTGGACAAGCTGGCGGACATGGTGTCGATCGGGACGCTGACCGCGTTCATCGTCGTCGCGGTCGGCGTGATCATCCTGCGGGTGCGCGAACCGGACCTGCCCCGCGCGTTCAAAGTGCCCTTCTACCCTGTCACGCCGGTACTTTCGGTGCTGGCCTGCGGATACATCCTGGCCAGCTTGCACTGGTACACCTGGATCGCGTTCAGCGGCTGGATCTTCGTGGCCTTGATCTTCTACTTCGTGTGGGGCCGCCACCACAGCGCGCTCAACAGTGCCGATTGAAGCCGACTAACGTTGTGCCGCGGCATTGGCCGCCGCCTGGGCCTGCGCGAGTGTGGTCGCGACATCGCCGCGGCCCAGGAACATCTCGTCGAAATAGCTTTGCAGCGCGGCGTCTCCGGCGGCGAAGCCCGGACCGCCCGGCGCCGGGATGCGCGGGCCGTCCAGGACGGAGAAGAAGGGTTGGACGTCGACGCCGCGCGCCGCCCAGTATGTGAAGTACCCCTGCTGGGCCGAACGTACCGCGGGAATCGCCGCGCCCTGATTGCCCAGGTAGGCATTGCCTTCGCTGCTGCCCATCCAGGCCAGCACCTGACGCACGGCATCGGGATGCTTGGTGGCCGAATTCCCAGCTGCGGCAATGCCGTTGGTGACACTGATCCGGCCCGCGGGCCCGATCGGCAGCATCGCGATGCCCCAGCGGAATCGGGCGTCGCGCGCGATCGCCGCGAGGTTGTAGGTGCCGGATTGGAACAGCGCCATCCGTCCGGCCAGGAACTGGTTACGGGAGAAGTCGCCGTTGGTGTTGGTGTCCGACGCCGGTGGCGCGACGTGGTCGTCGTTGATCAGAGCGACCACGTAGCGGAAGGCCGCGACGGCTTTGGGGTTGTCGAACGCGAACTCGTCGCCGCGCTGGAACACCCCGCCCGCCGAGCCGATGTAGTTGAGGTAGATCGCCTGGGCGTCGTTGGCCGCGTTGTAGCCCCACTGTCGAATCCGCCCGGGGTCGAAACCCGGTGTCCCCGCGGAATTTCCGCTCGCATCGACGGTGAGGCGCGCCGCCGTCGGGCGCAGGCTGTCGTCCCCGTTGGGATCCCACCGCAGGCTGTTCAGTTGACCGGGATCGATGCCCGCGGCGGCGAGCAGGTCCGCGTTGTAGTACACCGCGATACCGCCGTCGGTCAGCTGCGGCACGCCCCAGAGCGAGCCGTTGCGGGTGAACTGATCGACGACCGCAGGTTCCCAGCCCGAGATCGTATCTGGGCTAAAGGTTCTGCTGATGTTCAGTAAGCGGTCGTTGTCGGCGTAGCGAGCGAAGTAGGCGTTGGACAGCCAGAAGATGTCGTCGGCGCTACCGCCCGCGACGTCGGTACGCAGCGTGGTGAAGTACGTCGCGTAGGCCACCAGGTCGACCCGCACCTCGATATCGGGATGCGTGCGGTTGAATTGCGCGAACGACTGCCGGTAGGCGTCGGCGATCGGAGTGCCCCAGACCCGCACCCGCACCACGATCTTGTTGCCGTGCGGTTCGCCGGAATAGTTCAGCAGCACGGCGATTGCGGCCAGCAGCACCACGACCAGTCCGAGCGCGCCGGCGACCAGCGTGGAAGAGCGGGGCCGGTTCACTTAACCCCCGAGAGGACGATCGAGGAGACGATGTGTCGCTGGGAGGCGATGAACAGCAGCGCCAGCGGCACGATTGCGATCGTGGTCGCGGCCATCACCAGCGTCCATTGCGAGTTGAAGCGCGACTGCAGTTCCGCGGTCGCCACGGTGAGCACCCGCCACTTGTGACCGCTGGTGATCACCAACGGCCACATGAAGTTGTTCCATTGCGAGACCACGGTGATCAGCGTCAGCGTCGCCAGCACCGGCCGACTGGACGGAACGACGACGTGGGTGATGACGTCGAGGGTGTTGGCGCCGTCGAGGCGTGCGGCGTTGATCAAGTCGTTGGGGATCAGGCGAAAGTGCTCGCGCAGCAGGAAGATCGCGTACGGAGAGCCGAACATGAACGGCAGCACCAACGCCCAGAACGTGTTGCGCAGTCCCGCCTCGGCCATCATCAGATACATCGGCACCACGGTGACCGTCCCGGGCACCATCAACGTCGCGATGTACACCCAGAACAACCCGTCGCGTCCCGGGAACTCCAGGCGCGCAAACGCGTAGGCGGCCAGCACCGAGAAGGTCATCTGGCCGACCAGGATCACCGCCGTCATCAATGCCGTCACCGCCGCGGCGCGGCCGAATCCGGCACCGGCCAGGTCGCCGTAGTTGGCCAGCGTGGGTGGGTGCGGCAGCTGCAGCGGAGTGCCCGTCGCGAACTGGTGCGCCGAGGTGAACGAGGTCAGCAGGCCAAGTGCGAAGGGCAGCAACGTGATCAGCGCGCCGACGATCATGCCGGCGTAGATCAACGCGTTTGCGACGCGGCTAGACGAGGTCATAGGTGATTCGCCGCCGGAAATACAGATGCTGAACGATCGTGACGCCGACCAGGATCACGAACAGCACCACCGCCATCACCGACGCCCGGCCGATGGCCGCCGAACCGAACGCCTCGCCGTAGATGCGGTGGGCCACCAGGTCGGTGCTGCCGCCCGGCCCGCCATCGGTCAACGCGTAGACGGTGTCGAAAACCTGTGCCGTGCTGACAATCCCGGTCACCAACACGAAGAACATCGTCGGGCGCAGCATCGGCAGCGTGATGCGCCAGAACCGTTGCCACGCGTTGGCGCCGTCGGTGCGTGCGGCGGCGTGGATGTCGTTGGGAATGGCCAGCAGGCCCGCCAGGAAGGACAGCGAGTTGTAGCCGACGTTCATCCAGACGACGACCGCCGACACCAGGGGCAGCGCGAACGTGGGATCGGAGAGCCACTCGATACTGTGGCCCAGCAGGGTCGCGATCGCGCCATCGGTGGGCGCCAGGATCCAGCGCCACAACACCGCGATGGCCAGCGGCGCGCAGATCCACGGCAGCACGAACACCGTCCGGAAAAAGCCGGTGCCCGGAAGCAGCCGGGCCAGCATCGCGGCGGCCGCCAATCCCAGCACGGTCTGCGTCGGGACGACGATCGCCACGAAGATCGCTGTGACGAACAGCGAGTGCCCGAAGTCGGAGTCGGTCAGTACCGAGCGCCAGTTCTCGAGGCCCACGAAACGCAGCGGACCCAGCAAGTCCCACCGATAGAGGCTGAGCCAGATCACCACAAGGATGGGCAGTAGCAGGAAGGTGACGACACCGAACAGGCTCGGCGCCAGCAGCCCATAGGCCAGCACGCTGGATCGCGGCTGACTCCGGCTGGCCATGCAGCTAATTAAAGCGGGCGCCGCAGGGGTTTGGAGTGCACAGTCGTTACGGTGGGAGCCGTGACACCGAATCGGGGGATCGATGCCGACTTCCTGGGCCTGCCGCGACACGAGCTGGCCGAGGCCGCGTTGTCGGCGGCCACGTCGGCCGGGGCCAGCTACGCGGACCTGCGAATTCATCGCATCAACACCGAGATCATCCAGCTGCGCGACGGTGAGCTCGAGACCGCCGTCGTAAGCCGCGAGGTCGGCTTGGCGGTGCGGGTCATCGTCGACGGCACCTGGGGTTTCGCCTCGCACGCGGAGCTGGCGCCCTCGGTCGCGGCCGAAACGGCGCGCCGCGCGGTGCACGTGGCCACCACGCTGGCGGCGCTGAACAGCGAGCGCGTCGAGCTGGCGGCCGAGCCGGTGTACGCCGACGCCACCTGGGTGTCGAACTACCGGATCGACCCGTTCGACATCCCCGCCGCCGACAAGATCGCCGTGCTCGAGGAGTACTCCGGGCGGCTGCTGAGCGCCGACGGCATCGACCACGTCTCGGCCGGTTTGACTGCCGTCAAGGAGCAGACGTTCTACGCCGACACCTTCGGGTCGGCGATCACCCAGCAGCGGGTGCGGGTGATGCCGTCGCTCGAGGCGGTGACCGTCGACCCCGCGGCGGGCAGTTTCGATTCGATGCGCACGCTGGCACCGCCGATGGGACGCGGCTGGGAGGTGCTGGTTGGCGACGAGGTGTGGAACTGGACCGACGAACTCGCGCAGCTGCCGGTGTTGCTGGCCGAGAAGGTCAAGTCACCCAGTGTGACGGCGGGGCCCACCGACCTGGTGATCGACCCGACCAACCTGTGGCTGACCATTCACGAATCCATCGGCCACGCAACCGAATACGACCGCGCGATCGGCTACGAGGCCGCCTACGCCGGCACGTCGTTCGCCACTCCGGACAAACTCGGCACCATGCGCTACGGCTCGTCGGTGATGAACGTGACCGCCGACCGTACTGTCGAATTCGGTTTGGCCACTATCGGTTACGACGACGAGGGCGTGGCCGCGCAAAGCTGGGACCTGGTCCGCGACGGCATGTTCGTCGGCTACCAGCTCGATCGGGTGTTCGCGCCGCGGCTGGGGCAGTCGCGTTCCAACGGCTGCTCGTACGCCGACTCGCCGCATCACGTGCCCATCCAGCGGATGGCCAACGTGTCGCTGCAGCCCGGCACCGACGACCTTTCCACCGATGACCTGATCGGCCGGGTTCAGGACGGCATCTACATCGTCGGCGACAAGTCCTGGTCGATTGACATGCAGCGCTACAACTTTCAGTTCACCGGCCAGCGTTTCTTCAAAATTCGCGACGGCCGCCTGGACGGTCAGTTGCGCGACGTGGCCTATCAGGCCACCACGACGGATTTCTGGAATTCGATGGAAGCCGTGGGCGGGCAATCGACATGGCGGCTCGGCGGCGCGTTCAACTGCGGCAAGGCGCAGCCCGGCCAGGTCGCGGCGGTCAGCCACGGCTGCCCGTCGGCGCTGTTCCGGGGCATCAACGTGCTCAACACCCGGACCGAGGGCGGCCGATGATCACCCCGCAGCATGTCGTCAACATCGTTTTGGACGAGGCGGCCAAACTGGGCCGCGCCGACGAGACCATGGTGCTGGTCACCGACAAGGTCGAGGCAACGCTGCGGTGGGCCGGCAATTCGATGACCACCAACGGGCTTTCGCACAGCCGCACCGTCACCGTCATTTCTATTGTCCGCAAAGGCGATAGCGCGTCTCTGGGCACGGTGACGTCCGCCGAGGTGGACCCGCGGGTGATCCCGGGTCTGGTGGCGGCCTCGCAAGATGCGGCCGCGGCCGCCCCGGAAGCCGGGGATGCCGCGCCGTTGCTGGCCGACACCGGGGTGCCCGCCGATTGGGATGCGCCGGTGCCCGGCACCGGGGCCGAGGTGTTCGCCGACGTGGCCGGTTCGCTGAGCCGTGCGTTCGCCGGTACCGACCGGCTGTATGGCTTTGCGCACCATAGTGTTTCGACGACTTTCCTGGCGTCCTCGACCGGGCTGCGCCGGCGTTTCACCCAGCCCGCCGGGGCGGTGGAGATCAACGGCAAGCGTGGCGACGCCAGCGCCTGGGCCGGTCTCGGGACGCCCGATTTCGTTGCTGTGCCCACCGATTCGCTGCTCGAGGATCTGTCGCTGCGATTGGGCTGGGCCGAGCGCACCGTTGCGCTGCCGCCCGGGCGCTACGAGACGATCATGCCGCCGTCGACGGTGGCCGACATGATGATCTACCTGGGCTGGTCGATGGCCGGTCGGGGAGCGCAGGAGGGGCGCACCGCGTTCTCGGCACCCGGCGGCGGGACCCGGGTGGGGGAGCGGCTCACCGATCTGCCGTTGACGTTGTTCTCCGACCCGATGGCGCCGGGGCTGGCGTGCACGCCGTTCGTGGCGGCGAGCAGTTCCACGGAGACCGTGTCGGTGTTCGACAACGGCATGGAGATCAGCCAGATCGACTGGATCCGCAACGGGGTGATCAACGCACTGGCCTATCCGCGGGCCGCCGCCGCCAAGTTCGACGCCAAGGTCGCCGTCGCCGCGGACAACCTGGTGATGACCGGCGGGTCGAACGATCTCGCCGACATGATCGCGGGCACCGAGCGCGGCCTGCTGCTGACCACGCTCTGGTACATCCGCGAGGTCGATCCCACCACGCTGTTACTCACCGGGCTGACCCGCGACGGGGTGTACCTGATCGAGGATGGCGAGGTCACCGCGGCGGTCAACAACTTCCGGTTCAACGAGAGCCCGCTGGATCTGCTGCGGCGGGCGACCGAGGCCGGCGTCAGTGAGAAAACCCTGCCGCGCGAGTGGGGGGATTGGGTGACCCGGGCGGCGATGCCGACGCTACGGATCCCGGATTTCCATATGTCTTCGGTGAGCCAGGCGCAGTAGTCGTAACGTATCGGGAATGGTGGTTCCGGCTACGCTTCGAGACGGTCAGCTGACGCGGTTGGTTTCTCTGGCGTCGCCCGACGGCCGTCTGGTGGGCCTGGTGCGGCGGGTGTGTGCACAGACGATGTCGCTGCAGCCGCTGCCCGTCGAGGTCTCGGTTTCCGAGCCGATGTCCGACGTCGAGGCCGTCGTCGCCGAGTTCGCCGAGCAATTCAGTGCCGACGTGTCCGCGATCACCGTCGAGCAGCGGTCGCGGTTGTTCAAGGCCATGGGGGACAACACCTTTGGTGTCGTGGTGGCGATGTACATCGCCGACCTCGTGCCGCGGGTGCGGGCCGGGCTGGAAGCGTTGGGCGTCGGCGACAGTTTTCTCGGGTGGACGCGCGAGCCGATCGAGTGGATCGCGCCACGGACCCGTCCGCGGAGGTGTTCAACGAGTTCCTGCCATCGGTGGGGCGGATGCGCTCGCTTGATGCGGTGACGTCCGAGCTGGTTCGGCTGCGCGGGGCCGCCGCGCACAACTGTCGGCTGTGCAAGTCGGTGCGGGAGAGCAGGGCTCTGGATGCCGGCGGCTCGGAGACGCTGTACGACGACATCGCGCAATTCGAGCAGTCAACGCTGATCGACGATCGCGCAAAAGCAGCGCTGAGATATGTAGATGGGTTAATTTGGACGCCGGCGCACCTCGACGCCGACGTTGTCGCCGAGGTGCGCGCCCGGTTTTCCGAGGCCGAGGCCGTCGAGATCACCCTCGACGTCATGCGCAATGCCAGCAACAAAATCGCCGTGTCGCTGGGTGGGGATGCTCCCCGGGTCACCGAAGGTACCGAGACTTACCTGCTCGATGTCGACGGTCAGACCGTTTTCAGCTGATCTTTCTTGGGATCGGTAGCCGACCGGCCCGTCTGTACTGCTCCGAGAAGCACGCACCTATGCAAAGCATTCGGACCAGGAGGGGCTGAACCTATGTCGAATCATCGCGGGATCATTGCCAGCGCGCTGCTGTCGGGCGGCGTCGCGGCGGCCCTTCTCGGCCTCGGAGCAGGAACCGCGCACGCCCAGCCCGGCCTGCTGCCGGCAGACGGCCCGGTGCCGCCCGGCGCAAGCGGGCCCTACACCTGCTGCCCGCAGGACCGCGCCGGCGGGTTGCACCCCCAGACCGGTCGCGGTTGCCCCGGGACGGACGTCAACTGGGATGCGAACGCTTGCCACACCTGGTACGGCGTTGTCTGGGGTCATGGCAACGTCGCGCCCGGTATTTGGGAGGGCGGTCCGCCGCCGCCGGAGGCGACGCGCAAGCCGTGGTGCGGATTCCCCTTCATGTGCTCCGGGACGCCGTAGCGCGAGTAGCGATCATGCCCATCGGAAAACGGTTGACGCGAATCGAAGTTTCGAACGTGTGTGCGATGGATACTCGGTGGGAATGACGAACGAAGCACCGCAGGAAAATCCCGAAAAAGACAGGTCCGATTGGGTTACCGGCGACGAGCCGATGACCGGCCCGCAGCGCAGTTACCTGCACACGCTGGCGCAGGAGGCCGATCGCGAGGTTCCCGACGACCTGACGAAGGCGCAGGCTTCGGAGCTCATCGACGCGTTGCAGCAACAGACGGGGCGCGGCGCCGACTAGCGAGCAGCGCCCCATCGTCGCGGACTGCCCGCCCTGGCTGATCCCGCAATCGACGGCACACTGACTACGCTTTAGCCGTGTCGCTACGACGGTTCAGCCCCTATCGCGGTCGGCGTCTCCGGTGGGACGAGGCCATCTTCGAGCGCGCGGCCATGACCCGCGTCGGATCTGCGCTCGGCAAGCATCTGGCGCCGCGCTTCGACAAGGTCGTGATTCCGCTGACCAACGGACGCTTCAGCACGATGGGGATCGACAAGGTCGGACTCGTCACGACCACTGGCGCCAAGTCGGGTCAGCCCCGCTCGCAGCCGCTGGCGTTGCTGAACGACGGCGACGGGCTGCTCGCGATCGGGTCGAATTACGGGCAGGAGAAGCATCCGGGGTGGAGCGCCAACCTGTTGGCGCACCCTGAGTGCACGGTCGAGCTCAACGGCCCGCCGAGGCCATACCGGGCCGAACTGCTGGAGGGCGACGAGCGCGCCGCCGCTTGGGCGACGGCCAACGACGTCTACGCCGGATACGAGAACTACCGCAAGAATTGTGCGCCCCGGCAGATCCGGATCTTCCGGCTTCGCCCGGCGGCCGGCGACTCTGGCAGTGGAAGCTGACGCTCAGCTAGGGGACTTTTACAGAATCCCGAAGCCGCGCAGGGCTTTGATTCCGAACCAGATGCCGAACACCAGACCCGTCGCGACCATGATGGGCCGCTCGTGCTTTTGCAGCCAGCTCAACGTCGGGTCCAGGAGCGAACGTGACCGCTGCGGGAAGAACGCGGCGAGGCCGATGATGAGAAGATTTCCGCTCGCGGCGAGCAACACAAAAATGATGTAGGAGACGACGTTGGCGACGTGGCCCATCCCGGCGTTGCCGATCACCCCGATGGCGGCCAGCGTGAACACCCAGGCCTTCACCGAGACCGTCATGAGGCCGGTGCCGATCAAAAACGCCTTGGGGGGTGAGGCTGACGTCACGGTGGTCATCCATTTCGACGGCGGGGCATCCGGGTCGTCATCGGTGAGCAATGCTCGTGCGGCGGTGACGAGAAACAGCAGCGCCACCACCAAAAGAACGGTCGACACAATCCAGTGGTGTTCGTGGTTCGAGTCGGCGCCGCGCGCTCCCCAATGCAGAATCGTTCCAAAAACCAGACCCTGAAGCAGACGCGTCGTGACATGCCCACCCACCCAGGCGCTCGCAGTGCGAACGCGCGAAGGCGTACCCAGCAGCATGATCGTGATCACGAGTTCGATCGGTTCGAGTGCGCACCCGAGAAGCAACGGGACCAGACTGCTCCACATGTCGAGCATCGGTTGGTGACCAGCTGCCGTAACTACTGCGCGCCCATGACGGCGTGCAGTTCGGCCTCGGCGAGGGCCGCAGCGAGATCGGCGGGTTGGGGGTCGACGGTGGCATCGATTCGATCGATACGGCCCGTGAACCGGAAATCGTGACCGTAGGGCGCGACGGGTGAACCCGTGTCGGTGCCGACGTCCAACGTTTCTCCGCTCATCGAGAAGCGGAACGGAACCGTCCGCTCGATGCGCCCGGTGGCCACCCGGGTTTCGTTGACGCGCAGGGTAATTGACGCGCCCTTGCCCAGCCCGCCGCCGTCGTAATCAAACGAAAGGCCAACCAGGACAGGACCTTCCGGGAGCGGCTCGGCACCCGCAACCGTGGTGAGTTCGTGACCCAGGTAGTTATAGGCAAAGCGTGGAACGCCCTCTTGGACGTACAGCGACCAGCCGGCCATCGACCCGCCGATGCAGATGATCACGCCCTGCGCGCCTCCCGGCGGTATCTGAGCCTGTGCCCGCAGCTCGAATGACGTGCTGGTGTAGCTCAGCGTCGCCGTTTCGGGGATGCGCACGTGGCCGGCGTAGTAGGTGACCGTGGTGCGATCGGTGAGCGGGCTTGGCCGGTTGGCGGGTAGCGCGCGCAGCACCGTCGCATCGCTGAGCGGGTAGACGTTGTATTTGCGTGCTTCGGCGTCGAAGACCGCCTGCAACTCGGTCAGCTTGTCCGGGTATTGCTCCGCCAGGTCGAGGCCCTGGCTGAAGTCGTCGGCCAGGTGGTAGAGCTCCCAGCGCTCACTTGCGCCGAACGGGTTGGTCTTCTGGGTGCGCACCCAGGGCAGCCGCCCATGGAAGCAGGACGCGATCCAACCCTCGTGGTAGACAGCGCGATTGCCGAAAATCTCGAAATATTGCGTGGTGCGGCGGCTTTCGGCGGCGGCGTCGTCGAACGAGTACCGCATGCTGACGCCCTCGACCGGCTTCTGTTCGATGCCGTTGACGCGTGTGGGCATCTCGATGCCGGCGGCGTCCAGGATGGTCGGTGCGATGTCGATGACATGGTGGAACTGACTGCGCTGCTCGCCCGCTGCGTCGATGCCTTGCGGCCACGAGATGGCCAGCCCGTTGCGGGTCCCGCCGAAGTGCGAGGCGATCTGCTTCATCCACTGAAATGGTGCGTCGAGCGCCCAGGCCCAGCCGACGTTGTAGTGGTTCTCAGCGCGCGCGGTGCCGAAGTCGGCGATATGGGCCAAGAGCCATTCGGGGTCCTCGGGCAGCCCGTTTTGAAACGCCGGCGCGCTCCATGCGCCGTGCACCGTTCCCTCGGCAGACGCGCCGTTGTCGCCGCAGACGTAGATGAACAGCGTGTTGTCCCACTGACCCAACTCGTCGATGGCGTCGATGACCCGCCCGATCTGAGCGTCGGTGTGCGCCAAAAAGCCGGCGTAGACCTCCATCAGGCGCCGGGCGACCGGCCGGTAGCGCTCGTCGTAGTCGGTCCATGCGGGGATCTGCTCGGGCCGTGGTGTCAGCCGGGCGTCGGAGGGAATGATGCCGATCTCAATCTGGCGCGCATAGATTCGTTCCCGCAGCGCGTCCCATCCGTCATCGAACTGCCCGGCGAAACGGTCCGACCATTCCGGCCACACCTGGTGGGGGCTGTGTGTTGCGCCGGGCGCGAAGTAAGTGAAGAACGGCTTGTCCGGCGCCGACGTCTTCTGCAGCCGAATCCAGTCGATCGCCTTGTCGGCGAGGTCCTCGGTGAGGTGGTAATCGTCGCGACCCACGAAGGGCTCGATGGGGGTCGTCTGGTCGAAGAGCGCCGGCTCGTACTGCGACGTGTCGCCGCCCAGGAAACCGTAAAAGCGTTCGAACCCGAGTCCGGTCGGCCAACGATCGAACGGACCGGCCGGACCCAGCTCCCAAGTGGGGGTGAGGTGCGCCTTGCCGAACAACGCTGTGCTGTAACCGTTCATCCGCAGGACCTGTGCGATGGTGGCCGTGCTCAGCGGTATCACGCTGTCGTAACCCGGGAATCCGTAAGCGATCTCACAGATGGTGCCCATGTGCGCACTGTGGTGGTTGCGCCCGGTCAACAGTGCGGCGCGCGTCGGTGAGCACAGCGCGGTCGTGTGAAATTGGTTGTAGCGCAGGCCCGCACCGGCGACACGGTCCAGCGCCGGCGTCGGAACCGGCCCCCCGAACGTGGAGGCGGCGCCAAAGCCGACGTCGTCGAGGAGGACGACGACAACGTTGGGAGCACCCGGCCGCGGGTAGGCGATCGACGGCACAACCGGAGTGGAATCGGCCAGCGAGGGATTGATGATTCCGCCGAATTCGTCGGTGTCGTGTGGTAGCTCAACCATCTTGCCTCCTGTGCTCTCCGTACTCAGCCGGATTTGCTCCGGGCAAGAAGTTCAGTAATTATCGCGTAGCTAAGGATTAAGTTGGGGCTGAGCGCCTTGGATGATATGGCGGACAAACATTCTCGTCAATGGCACCAAATCGTGCTACCCGGCGGCTCACCGCGGGTTAAACACTGCGTGACTGGCGGCTTACTTCTTCCCGCTATTAGAATCGCGGATCACGGACAGGCCGCCCGCATTCCTTACTCTCAGCAGATCCCACGGAACATTCATCGCAGCTGGATCGTGACCTCGTTGATGGTGCTGTTGAACGGGAAGGTGCCGTCGTAGGTATCGGCGGCTGGTGTTCCGCCATCGATGCCGATGTCGACTCCCTCGTCGGCGCTGAACCCGAATGGCACGGTGCGTTCGATGCGCGCGTCACCGACAAGGCGACCGTTGAGTAGCAGCTTGGCGACGCCGCCTTTGCCTAAACCGCCGCCGTCGTAGTCGAATTCGATCGAGACGGTCGCTTCGCCGGCGGGCAGGGTTTCCGATGCGGTGACGGTGGTATACGTCGAGCCGAAATAGTTGTAGGTGAACCTGGGCCGCCCGTTCTGCACATACAGCGACAGTCCCGCGAAATAGCCCCCGGCTGCGAGCAGAACCCCTTCCACGGCTGTGCCGCCCGGCGTGTCGATCGTCGCGGTGATCGAATAGGACCGGTTGAACGTGCTGCGAATGATGTCCTCGGGCATGCGGATAGCGCCCTGTGCGAACGAGATGGACGACCGCTCGCCGAGAATGGTGGGACGGGCACCCATCGCGCGGATCGGTCCGCGGTCATCGAGCGGAAACACGTGGTTCTGCTCGGCTTCGGCGTCGAATAATGCCTGTAGTTCGGCGAGCTTGGCGGGGTGTTCGGCGGATAGGTCGACGGCTTGGCTGTAGTCGCGGCTTAGGTCGTAGAGTTCCCACCGGTCATCGCTGAACTCGGGCAGTGGGCTTTTCTTCCACTGGATTTTCCCGTGGTAGGTGCATGCGATCCAATCCTCGTGATAGATCCCGCGGGTGCCTTGGATCTCGAAGTATTGGGTGCGGCGACGGTCTTCGGCCGCGGCATCGTCGAAGGTGTACGCGATACTGAGGCCGTCGTGGGGCTTTTGGGCCACACCGTTGACCGTTGTTGGTGCCGGCATGCCGGCGGCTTCCAGGATGGTGGGGGCGATGTCGATGACGTGGTGGAACTGGGAACGCAGCCCGCCCCTGTCGGTGATGCGCTCGGGCCAGGTCACGATCATCGGGTTGCGGGTGCCGCCGAAGTGGCTGGCGAATTGCTTGGTGAATTGGAAGGGCGTGCACGTCGCCCACGCGAATCCGACCGGATACTCGTTGCTCGCCTTCGGCCCGCCGAATTCGTCCATCTTCGACAGCACCACCGCGACGTCCTCCTGGAGTCCGTTCAGTGCCACCATTTCGTTGAAGACACCATCGATTCCGCCGGCCGGCGCGGCTCCGTTGTCGCCGATGATGTAGAAGAACAGCGTGTTGTCCCATTCGGACATATCTTTGAGCGCGGTGACGATGCGCCCGATCTCAAAATCGGTGTGGGCCAAGAACCCCGCGTAGACCTCCATGAGCCGGGAGGCGATGCGCCGGCGATCCGGCGAGATCGTGTCCCATGCCGGAATGGACTCGTGGCGAGGTGTCAACTCCGCGTCCGCGGGGATCACCCCCAGCTGCTTCTGGCGCGCGAAGATCTCCTCTCGCAGCGTGTCCCAGCCTTGGTCGAACTGGCCGCGGAAGGGCTCGCTCCACTCGGGTGCGACATGGTGCGGTGCGTGGGTCGCGCCGGGAGCCCAGTAGGCGAAAAAGGGCCGGTCCGGTGAGATGGACCGCTGCCGGTGCACCCATTCGATCATCCGGTCGGCGAGATCGGTTGTCAGGTGGTAGTTCTCGACGTTTTCGGGACGCTCGATCGGCGTCGTCCCGTGATAGAGACCGGGATTGTATTGATGCGCTTCGCCACCCATGAACCCGTAGAACTCTTCGAAACCCATGCTCGTCGGCCACCGATCGAACGGGCCGCTCGGGCTCACTTCCCAGACCGGGGTGTTATGCCACTTTCCGAACGCCGCGGTGCTGTAGCCGTTGAGCCGCAACGTCTCAGCAACCGTGGCGGCCGATCTCGGGATAATGCTGTTATAGCCGTCGTATCCAGTCGCCCACTCGGTGATATTGCCGGTGTTCACCACATGATGATTGCGGCCCGTGAGCAATGCTGCCCGCGTCGGCGAACACAGCGCGGTGGTGTGGAAGCGGTTGTACCGCAAACCTTCCCGTGCCAACGCGTCACCGGTTGGCGATGGAACCGGACCACCAAATGTCGCGGTGGCCCCGAACCCCACATCGTCAAGCAGCACAATCACCACATTCGGTGCACCCTGCGGCGGCCGGATAGGCGCGATGACGGGCATCACCGACTCAGCAATCGTCCGGCCCACCCGGCCACCGCTCGGTGTTTCAGGAAGCGGCAGCGTCGTGCGATCGAGGTTCCCTGTCGCGTCGTGCGTCATGGGTACCGCACCCTACAACCGTTTGAGCTTGTCAACCTGAACACCCCGTTACCGCTAGGTGTTGTCGCTCGCCGATATGAACTATCCGAGGTTTAGCTCGACCGTGCACTCGGGGTGCGCCGGTAGGTTGGCGCTCCGGCCTCCCGGCGGTGTTTGCCGCGTTCGAAGCAACCGGTCTCACGGGATGTTTAACCCTAATCGCCGGCGAACCAGGCGGTTTGCACGCGGCGGGTAACCGGCGGCGGCGACGCCTGGCCAGGGCTTGCGCTGGGCGGAATTGGTGACCAACCCGCCAGAGTGGCAACCATGACAGTCGCGCCAGCAAACGCGACTGGAAACCCATGCTTTATCACGTTTCTCCTCGACTGTTGGCGTGGTTCGTCGACGCCCGCCGGCGCCCGCACCAGCGTAAGGTCCTGAAAAGACATAGCGCATTGCAAAGGCGTAAGGCCGCGGCTTGGGCGTCTTCGCCCTCGCACCGCGCACCTGCGCCGCGATATTGTTTGGCCGCGGGGAATTGGCCGATGGGCCTGCTTCGAAGACGATCCTGATTCTGCGGTTTTCCAAATCGTCATGATCGCGCCTTCTATAGAAACCAGCACTGGCTCGGACGACCGCGTATGCTCCCGAACCAGTCAGAGCGTCAATTCCTCACATGCGTCGGTCGGGTCGACGAGAAGGAGTTAACAATGGAGTCAACTGGATCCCGTCGACGTTTCTTGTGTCAGCAATGGCCGTTGGTTCGGGAGTCGGGGTGCTCGCCGCGGTGACACGTTTCGGACCGAGGTCAAAAACAATCGAGAATGCCGCAAAAAGAGACGTCGAAGAAATGCCTTCAAAACCCTCACGTCAGCCGCGGTCCAGCGACGCGGCATTATCGGTTCGCATGTGCACGAAACCCAAATGCGGGTTTGCCGCATACCAGCCGGTCGTGTTAACCACCGTTCTTCTTGGCGCTGCGGCATGTTCGGAGACCACGTCCAACAACGCCACGCCGTCTCACAGCACAACGGCATCAAGCGCAGTCGCGGCACCGAGTAGTGCGACTGTCACACCGGGCGACAGATGCGGGGCTCAAGATCTCACCGTGACCGCCGACCCGCCTTCCGCGGCGATGTCGCACCGTTCGGTACAGCTCAGCTTCGCGCTCAAACCCGGTGCCGCGCCCTGCGTGCTGGCTGGTTACCCCGCCGTCAATGTCGCACAGGGCGGCTCGATTCTGACCGCCGACGAGACACCCCGTGGATACCTGGGCGGTCTGCCCACGGGGGTCGATTCGCCCCCCAACGTCACGCTTGGCCCCGGCGGAAGCGCCCGAGCGATCGTCGAAGGTCCTGCCGTTGACAGCGCCGGAAACGGCTGCCCCACCTACACCGACATCCGCGTGAAACCGCCAGCAACATCGATGGAATTCACTTTCCCCACCTCGATCAGCGTCTGCAGTCTGTCCGTACATCCGGTGACCAATGGATGACGCGTAGCTGAGCCGGTGCGCGTAATGGCGCCAAGCCGCCATTGGTGTCGGAGCGCCCGAACCGCGGGTTTCTTGTTCCGCGAGTAGTAGTCCGTGCCGATGTTCGGCGGTTATGTCCACGATGAGAGTTGAGACGAGCAGTGGCCACTGAGTCGAGAGAGTTCAAAGGCAAGATCGAGCTGGATATCCGTGATTCCCAACCGGATTGGGGCCCGTATGCGGCGCCGACAGCGCCGGAGAATTCGCCGAATGTGCTGTACCTGGTGTGGGATGACACCGGCATTGCGACCTGGGATTGCTTCGGCGGGCTGGTCGAGATGCCGGCCATGAATCGGATCGCCGAGCGGGGGGTGCGGCTGTCGCAGTTTCACACCACCGCGCTGTGCTCGCCGACAAGGGCGTCGTTGCTGACCGGTCGCAACGCCACCACCGTCGGCATGGCCACGGTCGAAGAGAGCACCTATGGTTTTCCGAACTGCAACGGGCGCATCCCCGCCGACACTGCCCTGCTCCCCGAGGTTCTCGCTGAGGTTGGGTACAACACCTACTGCATCGGCAAGTGGCACTTGGCGCCGCTGGAAGAGTCCAACCTGGCGGCGACGAAGCGGCATTGGCCGCTGTCGCGAGGGTTCGAACGGTTCTACGGATTTTTGGGCGGCGAGACCGACCAGTGGTACCCCGACCTGGTCTACGACAACCACCCAGTGAACCCGCCCGGCACCCCGGAGGACGGTTACCACCTTTCGAAGGACATTGCCGATAAGACGATCGAGTTCATCCGCGACGCCAAAGTGATCGCCCCGGACAAGCCCTGGTTCAGCTACGTGTGCCCGGGCGCCGGGCACGCACCGCATCACGTCTTCAAAGAGTGGGCGGACAAGTACGCCGGCAAGTTCGACATGGGGTATGAGCGCTATCGCGAGATCGTGCTGGAAAAGCAGAAGGCACTGGGCGTCGTTCCGCAGGACACCGAGCTCTCCCCGATCAACCCGTATCTGGATGTCAAGGGCCCCAACGGCGAAGCCTGGCCGCTGCAGGACACGGTGCGGCCGTGGGACTCGCTCAACGACGAAGAGAAAAAATTGTTCTGCCGGATGGCGGAGGTGTTCGCCGGGTTCCTCAGCTACACTGATTCGCAGATCGGCCGAATCCTGGACTATCTCGAGGAATCTGGACAACTGGACAACACCATCATCGTGGTGATCTCCGACAACGGGGCCAGCGGTGAGGGCGGACCCAACGGGTCGGTCAACGAGTTGAAGTTCTTCAACGGTTACATCGACACCGTCGAAGAGAGCATGAAGCTCTTCGACAATCTCGGTGGGCCGCAGACCTACAACCACTACCCGATCGGCTGGGCGATGGCCTTCAACACGCCCTACAAGCTGTTCAAGCGGTACGCCTCGCATGAGGGCGGTATTGCCGACACCGCAATCATCTCCTGGCCCAACGGTATTGCGGCGCACGGCGAGGTCCGGGACAACTACGTCAATGTCTGCGACATCACCCCGACGGTCTATGACCTGTTGGGCATGACACCGCCGAACACCGTAAAGGGTATTCCGCAGAAGCCGCTCGAGGGTGTGAGTTTCAAAGCAGCCCTTGCCGATCCGACCGTTGACACCGGGAAAGATACCCAGTTCTACAGCATGCTTGGCACGCGCGCGATCTGGCACAAAGGATGGTTCGCTAACACCATTCACGCCGCCACCCCGGCGGGCTGGTCGCACTTCGACAAAGACCGGTGGGAGTTGTTCCACATCGAGGCCGATCGCAGCCAGTGTCACGACCTGGCCGCCGAGCACCCCGATAGGCTCGAAGAACTCAAAGCGTTATGGTTTTCCGAGGCCGCTAAGTACAACGGCTTACCGCTGGGCGACCTGAACATCATGGACATGCTGGCCAGCTGGCGGCCCTATGTGACCGGCCAACGGTCCAGTTATGTCTATTACCCCGATGCCGCCGACGTGGGTTTGGGCGCCGCCGTCGAGTTACGCGGTCAGTCGTTCGCCGTGCTGGTCGATGTAACTGTGGACACCACCGGCGCCGAAGGCGTGTTGTATAAGCACGGCGGCGCCCACGGCGGGCATGTCCTGTTTATCCAGGACGGGCGGCTGCACTACGTCTACAACTTCTTGGGCGAACGGGAGCAAATGGTCTCTTCGCCCGGCGCAGTCCCGCTCGGTAGGCACTTTTTGGGTGTCAGATACACCGGAACGGGAACGGTGCAAAACAGCCACACGCCGGTTGGCGACGCTGCCCTGTTCATCGATGACACCGCGGTCGCCACACTGCAGAACGTGATGACACACCCGGGGACGTTCGGGTTGGCCGGTGCCACGATCAGCGTTGGACGCAACAGCGGTTCGGGGGTGTCCAGCCGCTACAAGGCGCCGTTCACATTCACCGGCGGCACCATCGCACAGGCCACTGTCGACATATCCGGAAAACCATACATAGACCTGGAAAAAGAACTGGCGCTTGCATTTTCGCGTGACTGACTCGTCACGATCGGAGTCGCGTGCTCGGAGCGTTGCAGGGGTCGTGCCTGTCAGGTTGGCGACCTTGGTCATCGCAGCTGGATCGTGACCTCGTCGATGGAGCCGTTGAACGGGAAGGTGCCCTCGTAGGTGTCGGCCGCCGGTGTTCCGCTGTCCATGCCGATGTCGACGCCCTAGTCGGCGCTGAATCCGAGTGGCGCGGTGTATTCGATGCGCGACGCGCCGACGTGGCGACTGTCCAGCAGCAGCCTGGCCACGCCGCCTTTGCCCAATCCGCAACCGTCGTAGTCGAATTCGATCGCGACGGTGGCTTCACCGGCAGGCAGAATTTCCAATGCGGTGATGGGGGTTTATGTCGCGCCGACCTAGTTGTAGGTGAATTTGGGCAGTCCTACTGCACGTACACCGTTTCCGGGAGGATCGGCCGCCTGGCTAATTGCAGCGGGGCGGCATGACGGACTTGGTACCCTCCTCAGTGACGATCCGGCGGGCGTGCCATTTGATTCGGCACGGCCAGGGCAGGTGCGGTGGAGAAGTGTCCGCGGCTCGTCAGCACAAGGGGCGGTAGCTCAGTTGGTTAGAGCCGCGGACTCATAATCCGTTGGTCGCGGGTTCGAGCCCCGCCCGCCCCACGTCAGAGCAGGTAATTAGCTCACCTAGTCTTAGGATCCGACCTTTATTCGTACTTTATGGCGCGGTCCAACAGGGCAGCGACCTCAGTGTGAACACGCCCGCGAGACATGTAGCGATCCTGTGTCATCGAGACTTTGGAATGCCCGAGGTGATCGGCGCCCACTCGAGCCGACAGGCCCTCCTCGTCAATCAGCGTCGCCACCGTCTTGCGGAACGAGTGCGTGGTAACACCTGGCACGCCGAGCTCATCGCGGACTTTTCGCCATTGCTTGCCAAGGTTGTTGGGGTCGCGAAGGGTGCCTGCCGTCGACGGAAAGATCACAGTCGATTCGCCAAAGTACGGGTGGGTGCGGCGGTCCTGAAGTGCGGTGACGGCGAAGTGTGGCAAAGGTATCGTCCGCCGTCCGGCGTCAGTCTTCATATCGTCAATCCGTTGTAGACCCACTCCGGCCACGCGCACCACCTTCCCGGTGACCGCAATCGTCGCTTTTGTCTCGTCGAAGTCGGTCCACCGCAGCGCAAGCAGCTCGGAGCGGCGAAGTCCAGTGGCGATTAGGACGGTGATGGGGTCGACGAGATCGTTTTGTTGGCAGTAGACGTCGGCCCGCAGCCGTACCAGCAGGTCTCGCAGCTCGTCGGCGCTGAGCGCCGTCGCGCCCTTTGGTCGTCGCTTTAGCCCGATCGGCTGAACATCGCGGACCGGGTTGGCGCTCAACGTGTTAGCCATCACCGCTAGCTGCAATCCGCCACGCAGAATCGTCTTCGCCTGGCGGGCCATCGTTGGGCCGTGGGCCGTGCGCATGGAACGAATCGCCGCGTCGATCCGGGCAGGTGTTGCCTCACTAACTCGAACGCTTCCAACAAACTTCGCTAGCTTCGCGGCCGCGAATCGATATGTGGATATCGTGACAGGGGAGCGGCCGTCCTCGGCCAGCCTGGCGAGATGTTGTTCGATGAGAACGGTGATCTTGGTATCGAGGGCGATCTGGTCGGCATCACCCGGCGCACGTCGCATGAGCAATGCCTCGATAAGCGCATCCTCGGCGAGTTTTCCGTGCTTGTCGTGCTCATCGGCAGGGCCGCGGCGCTCAATTCGCCGGGTGACGCCGTCGGCATCTCGGACCTTGCATCGCGCTACCCACACGCCGCTGCCGAGGTACTCCCGGGTGATCTTCCCGTGTTGCCCGATTCGAAGAGGAGGTCTACCGGCCACAGCGCTCCTTGCGAGGGACTGCGTAGCCAGGGATCACGGCAGAATGTTTGTGCCTCACAGCTCGTCTCTTGTCGCGCTAGACGTCGTCATGCAGAATTCCGATCACGATCAGCGAACTGTTCTCTCTCCCAGGCTAGGACATCACTCAGGCGGTAGCGGACATGTTTACCGAACTTCGCGTAGCGCGGCCCCTTACCTTTTGATGCCCACCCCGCGGGCGTCTTGACCGGCAGGCCATACCGGTCAGCGAGTTCCTGTCGACTCAGCCACCTGTCGTACGCGGTTGTCTCCATGGTGGTCATCCCCTTTCAGTGCTCAGCGCTTATTGAATGAAGGGTAAACCCTGAACGTGACGCTTCTTGGGCATCTAAACGTTCGCGGATTGCTCTCGATGTTTGAATTGCTTCATTTGAAGTAGTGACTACTGAATTCATGCAATCCGTGAACACTTGGTGTTCACAGATTGCAGTTTTCTGTCAAGGTGCGTGGGTGCACTGGCCCCCAAACGTTCTGCGACGCAACGTTCCTTGCGGGAGCGGTAGATCGCGCAGTTCAATGGGGTGAGCCTATCGACGACGGCGGCAATTCAGCGCGACCGAATTTGTCGGTGCTGGGCGGTAGGCTATCCAAGATCGTGCAGTACTTCCGAACTTAATAACAAGAGCAACACAATGGAATTAGTGAATGGCCGATGAAGTTGGGGGCGGAGATGGGAGACGCGATCCACGACGAGACCGACGACGTGGCAGCGACGATGAACGAGTGGCGGGCATCTGTCCCGTCTGCCGTGGCGTTCGTGCCGCCGGTGGCGGCCGACGACGCGGCCACCACGGCCGTGCTGGCGGGCATGGCCGACTGGCGCGTCGAGCACCAGGTGATGGGGGAGCATCGGGAATCCTGCGCTTCGGCATTACACGCGGCGACCACGGCAACCTCGGCCATCTTGGCCAACGCCGACGACGTTGCCGCTGCCGGAATCATTGCCAGCCAGGAGACGTGACATGTCCGCACCGTCGCAGCCCGCCCATCCCGCGCCGCCGGCTTACGGGCCCGCCTCGGCTCCTGGCGCGGTTCAGGATTCGCGCCGCGGCAACGCTGGGCTACGAGTCGGAATGGTTGCGGGCGCTACTGTGCTGGTGTTCGTTGCTGGGCTCGCCGGCGTCATCGTCGGAGCCCAGATCACGCCCTCGCCCACCGCGAGCCCGCCAGCTGCAGCGCCACCCTCAGGGCCGCCTCCTGTAGCGCCGAGCCCGACCCAAGTCCGCGCCCAGACCATTGATCTATGCACGCGGTTCGCCGCAGGGTACGCGGCGGTGCCCTCCCCGCAAAAGTCCGCCGCGGACGTTGTTCCTGCGGCCAACTATATCTCAGATGCATTGCGCGACAACATGATTGCTGATCCAGTCGTGCGCTCTGCAGTCACCGAATCGCTACGCCTCTTCCGGTCCCAGGCTGCGGCGTTGAGCCGCGAACCGGCAAAAGGCGCCGTGCAGCCTCCCGCCGACTGGACTGCCGCCGCATCAAACGCGGCGGATGACGCTGTCTGGTCGGCGTGCAATGGATACCAGGGGTGATAAGCGATGGATGCCAATGGGACCGGGTCTGAAAGCGCGCTAGCAGCGGCGATCAAAGCCGGCCGATTCCCGAGCTCGTCGACGCTCGCTGCGCTGGAGGATTCGGGCGCTGCGCTGGCGGAGCAGCGCGGGCTTCTGAGTGCCGCGATAGATCAACATCCTTATTTTCGTGATCGGCTGAAGTCCGCCCTGCAGGGCCAGGCAGGCGATGCAGCGATAGCCGCTCACGATGGCAACCGGAAGTTGTGGGAAGCACACGAGGACCTGTACGGGCCCGCCGCCGACGCGGTGACCAACGCGCTCGGAGAGCTTCGTCGCCTGCAGAACATGCTGCAGGACCTCGTCGAGGTGACCGAGCCACAGTACAATGCGGCCCTACAGCGCGGTGATCATGTTGGAGCGCAATCAATTTTGACCGCCGCTAGAGGCGAGGCAGACGGCATGGTCACCGAACACACGGGCACCGCCGAGAGCCACATCAGAGCGGTGAATTTCACGGCTCCTCTCAGCCCTGCTCCTGCCGGGGTCCAGAACTCGGAGGGCGGAAAACACGGCAAGAAAACGGATCTAAATCCACCAAAGGCAGCCGAGGATGGCGCTGTCTCCGGTCCTGCCCCACACGATGATAAAACCCCGATCGACGGCAACCCGGGAGACCTGAGCGCTCCAGGCGACCCGGCAGTCCCGTTGCGGGACAAGAAAACTGATGGACCGCAGTTCCCGGGTCCGGTCCAGCTGCCCCAAATACCCCAAATGCCTACGCCTGCTACACAAATGGGTAGTGGCCTCGGATCAGGTGGAGGCGGGTTGAGTGGCTTGAGTTCGGGTCTGAGGTCGCCTATGGGGGGCATGTCGGGGATGGGCACACCGACCTCGCCTGCTTCGGCGATGCCGCAGGCTCCTTCGTCTGCAGGATCGGCGTCGCCGTTGGCTAATGCCGGTTCGAGTTTTCAGTCCGGCTTAGCCTCGGGAATGGGCGCCACGGGCGGAATGACGACACCCGTCACCAATCCCGCGCAGCACCCAGCAGCTCCGATTGCGGCGACTCAACCGCCGGTGGCAGCTCCAACCAGTTCGGGAGCTGGAATCGGCCCCGCCGGTGTACCCGCAGGGTCGAGTTGGTCTGGGCCTGTGGATTCGGCGGCCGCGTCGGGCGGTGGTCACGGTGCTAGCAGCGCGGGCGAGTTAAGCGGCGGTGGCATGATGCCGCCTGCTGGGATGGCCGCTCAGCCGCTCGCGCCTTATAGTCCGCCGGGCGCTGGCGCTCCCGGAGGGGGATCTCCGTCGGCGCCCACGACGGCGGCTGGCGGAGGTAACGCTGGCCAGGCCGCGACAGGTGGAGCGGGGACTGCCAGCGGCGGCCCGGCCGCACCTCCCATGCTCACCGGCAATCCGGGGTTGTCGGCGGCCATGTCGGCGCTGGCTGGTTCGTCAATCGATGTCAATCCGGATCTGTTGACTGCCCAACGGGTTCTGGGCGAGTTGGTGCACGGTAGCGAGGATTCCTCGGCATTGATCTTGTGGGCGGTTGCGGTCCTTCGCTCGCCGGTCGGTTTGCACATCGTGGTGGCCAATAACGTTGGTGGAGGCGGATATCTGCCTCAGAAGGTGTACTTGCCGACCACGGTGCGCCTTGCTGTCAGTGACCCATCGCTGCCCGTGGGATGGGCTGATCAGTGGATGGGATGCCAGAAGCCGTCAAAGATTTTGCTCGATTATTTTGACCGGTTACGGAAAGTCATTGCTGGGGTATCTGTTTCGGCGTTGGTGACGACCGAATTGTGGGCAGAGCCGCCGCAAGACTTCGCCGGCGATTTCCAGGGGATCGAGCATCGAAACGCGCTTCGCCTGGTGATCGACGCTCCGAAACTTGATGCAGCCCATCAACATCGGCTCGCTGTCATCGATCCGGGACTCGCTCAACGAGTCAATAGTCTGGATCGCGGCGGCGACGTCTCGGCACGGTGCGCAGCCGTTCTCACCGGAGTTCTGTTCGAGGCAGCGACCAAGGCGGATGGCACCGGCGCACCTTTGCTGGAGAAAGCCGATGCCGACATCCTTCAGGCGGTCAGCAACGGGACAGTCAATCCGGACACCTGGGCTACCTATGACCGCGAAGTCGATCAGCGCCACGGCAGCGCAGTGATGTGGCCCCAACAGCATGCACCCAGCGATAGCGACGGCTCCGACCTCGCGCAGGCCTCCATCCTGTGGTACCTGCATTACTACCGGATCGGCCGGATGATCGAGCTGATCAAGTGCTGGAAGGCTCGCCCGCCGCGCCTGGTCGAGGTCGCCTATTGCGGCATCACGGCCGGCTTCGGCCCCACTGTGGTGAACGCGATTGGCGCCATGGAACAGCAACTAGGTGTGAGGTAACGCGGTGGCCGATTTTTCATTGGCGCACGCCAGTCCGATTCCCATCGTCGCGGGTACGACGCGGCGGTGTCATGAAGCAATGGTCGCGCTGATTCGCGGATAACAGCAGCTATCCATGAACATATCGGGGGTGTGGGAGAGCGTCGGGCGATTAAGTTTCGACCGCATTTAGCATGTCGCCCGTCGCAGATACATCACACCGTGGTTACTCGGCATTTTCACCGGCGAGCGTGCACCAAACTGTCGATTGGTGCACAGCACAGATCTCTCGTGCTCACCAGAAGGCTGCCGTTTCCTCAACGCCGAATCACGAAGTCGGAGAGCAGTGTGATTGGAGGCATCACGTGCGCAACTGGCCAAACACCGAGTCACACAGGGAAGCTGGGTGCGATGAAACGATGTCGGTGAAGGGGGAGCGGCCTCTCCTGGGCGCACATGCCCCACCCCGACGCCGTGACTGACGACGCCGCCCTCATCGATCGCCGCCGCACCGCCGCAGTGGAGGCTGCCACGCGGATCATCGCTACCAGGATGTGAGCCGCCCACTTCGTCGGACCCGACGTTCTTGAGGAGGCGCTTCCCGCCGATATGGGCCAGCGTTTCGGCTGCGCGTAAGGTTGGCCGGCTGCCGGCTTGGCTTCAGCGGGGGCCGGCGGGGTGCCAGGTTTGCATCGCCACCTCGAGCTGTTCTTGTCCAAGCGCGTCCACTGTCAACGGCGCTTGGTCGCTGCGGTGGCGCATGCCATCGAGGAGGATGGACATATAACGTCGCCACAGCTCGGCGTCGACGTGGCCCGCGTATTCGCTCACCGTGCCTGCCAGTAGTCCAAAGATTGGCATGTCGGTGGATGACAGTTCGGGTCGCAGATAGCCATCATCCTTGGCCCGCTCAACGAGCTTGGACAGCGGAGGATCGAGCCTCACCCGAGCCGCGTCCACCCGAACCCCACCGTAGGCCTTGCTGAACACGACCTCGCGCATCCCCCGATCGGTCGCTGTCATCTCACACATCTGTTCGACGAACCATACGAAGCCCTGCCATGAATCATCATGGCGCAACGCCGATTCGGCCAATGCAGTGAGTTCATCGATGCCATCTTCGAAGATCGCCTCGAACAATTCCTGCTTCGTCGGAAACCGCCGATACACCGTACCGACCCCGAGGCCTGCGTGGTGGGCAACCTCGTTGAGGGTCGCCTCCAGGCCGCGCGAAGCGAACAGTTCGCGGGCAGCCTCGATCACTCGCTGACGATTGCGCTCGGCATCTTTCCTCAGCCGCGGACTCTGCATCTCACAAGCGCTCATTCTGTCGAGTCTAGAGCGCGAAGCGACAAAACGGATTGACTCTATCCACTTTTTTGGTTAGGTTGTCTACCAGACCTTCCCGGCCGCCGATCTCTGGTGGGGGACCACGAATCGCAGAAGGGCTTGCACAGTGACCGCCTTTCCTGGCAGTGCCGCAGCGCACGCCAGGCCGCTTCGTTGTCGGACCGCCGAACCAACCCGGGACCCTTTCCCGCCCGGGCGGGAAACGGTGAATGCGAAAAGCGCTGGCTCGCAGCCGGGTTTGATGCGTACAACCGCGAAGCAAGCGATCGGGCGACTGCGATGACCCGCCTGCTCGGACGCGTGTGGCTTCCAATCCTCATCGTGGTAGCAGCCGCGGTCGCCGCGGTCACCGTAATGAAAGCGCGTTCCATCTTCGGTTCGGATGCCATCATGGTGACTCCGAGGGGATCCTCCGACACCGCTGAGTCGTTCAACCCCAAGGTGGTGACCTACGAGGTGTTCGGCTCAGCCGGCACCGCCGTAATCAATTACCTCGACCTGGACGCTACGCCGCAGCGGGTCGTCGAAGCGACCCTGCCGTGGTCTTTGACGCTGCGCACTACAGCGCCCGCGGCCACTCCCAACATCCTTGCCCAAGGCGACGGTGACAGCATCAGCTGCAGGATCACTGTGAACGACCAGGTCAAAGACGAAAGGGTCGCCACTGGCGTCAATGCCGAGACCTTCTGCTTGGTGAAGTCAGCATGAGCGCACCCGCGATAGCGGCCCCGACCGACGCTCGTCCGCCCATCCGGGCGCGGATACCGCAGATGATCCGTCGGTTTGCCGTGCCCATCATAGTGGCCTGGATTGGACTCATCGCTGTCCTCAATACCGTTGTGCCCCAACTGGAAACGGTGGGGAAGATGCGGGCGGTGTCGATGAGCCCCAATGATGCACCGTCGATGATCGCGACCAAACGCGTCGGCAAGGTGTTCCAGGAGTTCACCACGAGTAGCTCAGTGATGATCGTGCTGGAGGGCGAGCGGCCGTTGGGTCCGGACGCACATCGCTTCTATGACCAAGTGGTTCGCGACCTCAGGGCCGACACCCAACACGTCCAACACGTCCAGGACTTCTGGGGGGATACGTTCACCGCTTCTGCTGCACAAAGCAGCGACGGCAAGGCCGCCTACGTCCAGGTCTACATCGCCGGCGATCAAGGAGAAGCCCTGGCCAACGAATCGGTGGAGGCTGTGCAACGGATCGCTACCCGCACAGCGGCGCCACCGGGGGTGAAGGCGTATGTGACGGGGCCCGCGGCAACGTCGGCGGATCAGAACACCGTCGGCGACAAGAGCATGCAGACGATTGAACTGGTCACGTTCGCCGTCATCATCGTGATGCTGCTTGTGGTCTACCGATCGATCGTCACGATGCTCATCGTGCTAGCGATGGTGGCCTTGGAGTTGGCCGGAGCCCGGGGAGTGGTGGCATTCCTGGGCTACCACAACGCGTTTGGCCTCACTACTTTCTCGACCAATATGGTGGTGACCCTGGCCATCGCCGCAGCCACTGATTACGCGATCTTTCTGATAGGTCGCTACCAGGAGGCGCGCAGGACCGGCGAAGACCGAGAATCGGCGTACTACACCATGTTCCACGGAACAGCACACGTCGTGCTGGCTTCGGGCCTGACCATCGCCGGCGCGACCTTCTGCCTACACTTCACCCGGCTCCCGTACTTCCAGACGATGGGTATCCCATTGTCGATCGGCATGGCGATCGTGGTCGCTGCGGCCCTCACCCTGGGACCCGCACTCATCGCGCTTGCCAGTCGCTTCGGTCAGGTGCTCGAACCCAAACGCATGACACGGTCCCGGGGATGGCGCCGCGTCGGCAGCGCAGCCGTCCGGTGGCCCGGCGCGATCCTGGTCGCGGCCGTCGTGGTGTCCCTGATCGGTCTGCTCACCCTGCCCGGCTACCACACCACCTACAACGACCGTATCTACCTACCCGATGACGTCGCCGCGAACGTCGGGTACGCGGCCGCTGACCGGCATTTCTCGAAAGCCAAGATGAACCCAGACCTGCTAATGGTCGAAAGTGATCACGATCTGCGAAACCCCGCCGATTTCCTGGTGATCGACAAGATCGCCAAAGCGCTGGTCCGGGTGCACGGAATCGCCCAAGTGCAAACCATTACGCGCCCCGAGGGCAGGCCGATTCAGCACACGTCGATCCCATTCACGATCAGCATGAACAGCACCGGCCAAGTCATGACGAACGACTACACGCAGACCACGTTGGCGAACACCCTCAAACAGGCCGACGACATGCAGGTCACCATCGACTCGATGGAAAAGATGCAAAGCATCACGCAGCAGATGGCCGAGGTCACCCACAGCATGGCCGCCAAGATGAGAAAAACAAGCGTGGACGTCGAGGCGTTGCGTGACCATATGGCCGATTTCGACGACTTCTTCCGTCCGATCCGCAGCTACTTCTATTGGGAAAGACACTGCTTCGATATCCCGGCCTGTTGGGCCTTGCGTTCAGTGTTCGACGCACTTGACGGCATCGACGTCATGAGCGAGGACATCCAGGACATCGTGCCGGATTTGGAGCGCCTCGACGCGTTGATGCCGCAGATGGTGGCCCTGATGCCGCCGATGATTCAGTCGATGAAAGACCAAAAGCAGATGATGCTGAACCAGTATCAGGCCCAGAAGGCCCAGCAAGACCAAACGATGGCCATGCAGGACAATGCCACGGCGATGGGCCATGCGTTCGATGCCGCCAAGAACGACGACTCGTTCTACCTGCCGCCGGAAGCATTCAATAACGCAGATTTCAAGCGTGGCATCAAGTTGTTCCTATCCCCGGACGGTCATGCGGTGCGGTTCACCATCTTTCACCAAGGCGATCCGCTGACCGAGCAAGGGACCTCTCGCGTCGCTCCACTCAAAACCGCAGCCGAAGACGCGATTAAGGGAACGCCGCTGGAGGGCTCCACCGTTTATTTCGGCGGCAGCGCTGCCTTGTACAAGGACATGCAGGAAGGTGCCAACTACGACTTGGTGATCGCCGCCGTCGCCGCGCTGATCCTGGTCTTCATCATCATGGTCGTCCTGACCCGGGCCATCGTGGCTGCCGCCGTCATTGTCGGCACCGTGGTTCTAAGCCTGGGTGCCTCCTTTGGGCTTGCGGTGCTGCTATGGCAGCACATCGTCGGGATCCCGCTGCACTGGATGGTCTTACCGATGTCAGTGATCGTCCTTTTGGCCGTCGGTGCGGACTACAACCTGCTGCTTGTCTCGCGAATGAAGGAAGAGATCCATGCGGGCCTGAACACCGGCATCATTCGCGCCATGGCCGGTACCGGCTTGGTCGTGACCTCCGCTGGATTGGTGTTCGCCTTCACCATGATGTCGATGGCGGTCAGCAACTTGATCGTGATCGGCCAAGTCGGCACGACAATCGGCTTAGGGCTGCTCTTCGACTCCCTCGTGGTGCGGTCGTTCATGACGCCATCCATCGCGACGCTGCTCGGGCGCTGGTTCTGGTGGCCCCAGCACGTCCGTCCCCGACCGCGACCACTGCCTTGGCCAGAGCCGGCGCGCCACGCAGCCCTGGAAAGCCAAAAGACAGAGCGCCTGCCAGCAGGGACGCATTAGCAGTTCGATTCAGGTCGGCAGACCCAACGATAGGAGGACCCGTGAACAAGATTGTTGAGCCGGCTTAGGTGTTGTTCTCTTCACTATGTCCGAACAGCTCATCGACGGCTTGTTCCGATCGGCCTTAGTCGGCGCACACGACGACTTTCAGCTTCCGTGGATCGATCCCGAGGTGTGGAACCAGATGTCCGCGAGCCAACAACGGCGTGCCGGGCGAGTTGTCGCCCGGTTCCGTTACGGCCGCAGCGTCGACGGGCAGATGCTGCTGGTGGAGCTGCCCGTCCAGCAGCATCGTCAACTGCCCGCTGATGCCGACATCACCGGTGCGCGACTGACCATCCGGCACACACCAGCAGGGCCGCGCGCCACTCTCAATGTCTCAGCCACTGTGCGCGATCCCGACACCCGGCGCACCGGGCCGGCGGTGGCAGTGCATCTGGGTTGGCGCCGCGGCGGCGACGGGATTATCGCGGCCACCTGGAGATCGACTCGGGCACTGAACATCCCGGCCGATCTTTGCGGTGTCGTGGTCGCCGAGACCACGCGGACCGGGCGACTCGTCGTGCCCGCGACACTCAACGATGCGTTCGCCCGTGCGGATCAAATCCGGGCCCAGCGCGGGCAAGCCACTCGCGCACTACAGCTATCCCTCGTGACCTGGCTGGCCGAACACGGGCCGATCGACGATCCGCGCACGCCCGGCGGAGTCCTCGATGCCGCGACCGTCGAACATTGGCGCGGCGCAGCGAAATTCCACGCATTGGCTCGCGCTTGGGAAATCGCCCCGCCGGCGGATGCCAAGTCGATCGCGGCTCTACTTCTACGCTGGCAGCGCCGCGATCTCACACTGCGGCGAGGCCCCGACCTCGGCCAGAGGCGTCACGCCGTCGCTTCCCGCGACGACCTCTACCGCCGGTTCGCCGCCATCCTCGCCACCCAGGCCAAAACCCTTGTGCTGGACGATTTGTTGCTGCCTGAACTCACCGCCGCATCCGTCCCGCGACCACGTGCAGCTCACAAAGGCATCGCCGCCGCGCGGACCCTGGCGGCACCCGGTCGGCTGCGTACGCTCGTGACCACCGCGGCGCTGCGCGAGGGCTGCGCCGTCAGGGAGGTCGGTCGCTTTGGGCTCTCCCGCATCCACGGGGACGGCTGCGGCTACGAGAACCCCGCTGATGCGCGGTACCAGTCCGCGACGGTGCACTGTGATGGCTGCGGCCAGGAATACGACCAAGATCATGCGGCCACTGCGTTGATGCTGCGCCGGGCCGGCGCTATCCGTCATGGAGCCAGGGCTTCGACCAGCATCGTCGGCCCGTAGTGGCGGGCCCCCCGAGGCGCTGGAGGCCGAGCTGTTCAACGAGGGCAGAGCAGTCGAGTGAATGATTCTCAAGGCCATACTTCGTCGCCGTGGGCAACCAGCTCGATTGCATCTATATCCAAGCCGCCTTCGTCCACGACAAACTCGCACTCACCGCTACAGAATTTGGCGTGGATGTAGGCAGCTAGGAGATCCGGGTCGATGGTGGACCTATAGATATTGCCCCGTGCGCGTTCGCCGTTAGAGAACACACGCTCGGTTTCCTGTTGGCTTGGGCTTGGGCTTGGGCCACATCTTTAAGTCGCCTGATCCCACCACCACACGACACGGCCGGTGGGCGTTTGAACGACTACGCCGCGCATTATGAATTAGCTCGAATTTCGCATATGCATCTATCTAAGCGGGCAGCTCAGCGATAATCGGCTCGGCTCGGTCCGCGTCAGAAGAAGCTCTGAACCGCAGCTAGCAAGTCGATCTCGAGATCGGTGGGGACGGGACTGGACATCAACGGTGACGGCGATCTTTAGTCAGTGGCGCCAGCCCCCCGACCACTATGACTGGCTCTCCGGTTACCTGGCGGCGCGTGGGTTCAGCGGTGCCACTCGGGCCCTGACCGCGTTTATCGCTGCGTCGATGGTGGTGTGTCTTGTCGTGTTGTTGGCTAGCACAGACGGCCCAACGGGAGCAGTCCCGATCACGATGACCTGGATTGCTGTCGGTGGTGGGTTGGCGGGGGTGTCGTTGTGGGCGTGGCGATGGCCCAGCCGCGCACAGTCGGTGGCCTTCGCGGTGACGTGTAATACCGCGGTCGGCTTGGCGTGTCTGGCACACCCCAACCCGCTCGCAGCGTTGATCGGATGTATCGCTTTTGCCACCTTTGGCGCCTACCTCGCGTTCTTCCACACGACCGGGCTCGTGCTATACAACTTCGCGGTGGCGGGCACTGTCGGTCTCATCGAGGCGGTGCGGCTCGCGGTATCCGGACACCCCGGCTTAGCTGGGGTCGATTTGTGGCTGGTGATCGAAGTCAACATCGCCCTGCCGTTGGCGATCCGAATCCTAGTCCGCGCCTTGGCGGGCGATTTGTTGCGTGCCGACCGCGACCCGCTGACCGGCCTGCTCAACAGACGTGCGTTTCGGCACAGAGCCCTCGGAATAATGCTGGCCCGCCGCGACGTCGATACCCATCTCGTGGTGATGACGATTGATCTCGACAACTTCAAGGCCCTCAACGACGCCTGGGGCCACCCCGCGGGCGATCGCGCGCTAGTCGAGGTGGCCCAGGCGCTGCGGGTCGCCGCGGACAGTGAGACGGTGGCAGCGCGAAGTGGCGGTGAGGAATTCCTCTTAACCGGTGTCTCATCGGCCTGTAACGCCGAGTCGTTGGCTACCCAAACGTGCCGGGCCATCGCAGCCCTAACGGCAGGAGTTACCGCCAGCATCGGCACCTCATGCGCACGTCTCGATGACACCACACCCCGCGCACACCAGCCGCTTCTCGAGGCCCTAATTGCCGCCTCGGATGCCGCAATGTATCGGGCTAAACGCCTGGGAGGCAACCAATGTCACCACCACGATCTGTGCAATCGACGGGTGGAATGACGGATGGAAGAGGTGGAGACGCCCTCACCGATGCCGTTCGTCACTTGGAAACTGACTTCCCGCTGCAGTACGAGCGACAATCGGGCAATCTAGAGTGCAGGTAAATATCCACTTGGGATAGCAGAGTCTTTCGACCAAGTTATCGAGTCATCGGCGTGCTCTGAATACGATCAAACCCGCAACTAGCGCTGTCCCTGTACGTCTACGGGCGCCGCTGGGGATCTTCACTCGCCTGCTGGCCGCCAAGTATCTTCAGGACAGTGCTGGCGTACCAGGTACGCCCGCCCTGGGCCCCATCGGGCGTGCACTCGCCACATAGCGAGCGCGGACCGCCTTTGCACCTTCGGCTGACCCTGCCGCGGCTCGCCGGTGCGGCGCGGGATTCGCGACGATCAGGCTGGGGGCCGATAGCCGGCAGCCGAATTCCGTAGTTGCCAGATCAGGTCCGGGCACAGGATGCCGGCCGCGTATGAGACGACGTAGTTGGCAGACGCTTCGTCGTTTGGCAAAACATCGCGTTTCACGTCGTTCATGACGTTGGCGTACATGACGCCGTTGGCGATCTTGCCGCAGATTCCGAACCCGTAGCCGATGGCGTCGTTGTTCACAAAGCTGAAATGGCGGCGCACGACGACGTTATACGTGTATTCGACTTCAGGCGCCGGGGCGGCAGCGGCTTGTGCAGCAACACTAACGCTTGTCCATCCCGCGGTGACGGCGATTGCCGCGATGGCAAATATCCGCTGCCGGATTCCACTCATCGTCTGAGGGTCTCACGTAGAGCCAGTGTGCTAACAGTCAGCGTCGCTACCAGTTTGCCGGTTGCGGTTTGTCACTGACCAGGGGATCAGGTGGGATATACCGCGATGGCTGCGTTGTTCGCGCCATCGCGGTATAAAGTTGCGGGACCCTAAGGATGTCGGCCTGCCTTGGAAAAATCCTCTGAAACAGTAGGGAGTGGACCTCGGGGTCGGGGTCAGCGGCGCAGTCGACCAGAACGATCAACCGGTAGTCGCGGTCAGCTGCTTCCCTGACGGTGGTCAGCAGGGCGCCGCTGGTGTGAGCGCCGGCGACAATCAACGTGGTGACGCCGTGGTTAGTCAGCTGTTCGTCTAGATTCGTGGTGGAGAAGCCTCCCAGACGCGTCGTGCGAACTTGGATGTCGTGCGGGCGCACGGCCAAAGCGGGATGGAGCTCCGCGTCCGGAGTTCCGTTCTGCAACTGTCGCGCTCGAACGAGGGCAGAGAACTGCTTGTTGGTCATCGGGGGAAACCTGTTGTCCGAAGGATCAAATGCCATACGCGCGTGGATGACGTGGCCGTCGTGCAGGCGGATGACGTCGATCGCCGTGTTGATCTTCGTGACGAAGGCGCTGTGATCGGGCACGGCAGCGAGGACGCCTGGCTGACACCCGAGTAGCAGCAACGCACATTCATTCGGCTCGAGACTTCCTGCGGGAATGGGCGAGCGGCCGCGTGCCGGAGCTGACGACGGGAGGCGGGTAGGCCCCCCTACGTCTTGTGGGGTTTCTTCGTTCACGGTTGATTCGTCAACCGGGCCGCTGCGGAGTCGGCGATTCAATCGGGTCAATCGGCGCAGCACCGCTTCATCGAGTACCCGGATTCGCCGAGCTAAATAGCTTCCACAGTTTTTGAAATCACGTGGGCTCACGTGCCTCCCGTCATGTCAAGACCGTTTGCGCGGCAGTGGGGGTGGATCGCAATTAGCAGCGAGCAACCGCATTTCAACGCACGACATTCCGAAGCGTGCCCGGCTGTAGCGACGGTCGTACAACATTGGCTAGTCGTGCACCGCGCGGGTGAAGACGACTGGTACCGAGACCGCGCCCCATACCAGGCCCTGCACGAATCGGGTGTCCTGGTTCGGCGCGACACTAAATTCGTCGAACGCGCGGAACACCTCCTCGATAGCCACGCGAAGCTCCAGACGGGCCAAATGCATACCAAGGCATTTGTGGATGCCGCTTCCGAAAGTTAGGTGGCGAATGTTGTTTCGATCGAACTGGGGCTGATCGGGCTCGGAGAACTCGGCGGGATCGCGATTCGCCGCCGGCAGTGCCAGTAACACCCGTTCGCCGGCCCTGAGCCGCTGGCCGGCCACCGTTGTGTCGGCCTGGACGGTACGCCCGGTCACGACGGGAGCGAACAGGCGCAGGGCCTCCTCCACGACTTGCGCGGACGGCGTCTGACGGGCTTGCGCCTGGACCTCCGGATTGGCCGCGAAATAGGCGAGGGTGGTGGACAGAGTCTTGTAGGTCGTATCGAACCCTGCACCGATCATGCTGAAGCCGATCGTGGCGATCACGTCGTCGGTGAGTTCCGGCATGTCGGGCTGCTTCTTGAGTAGATAGCTGATCAGGTCGTCACCGGGTGTCTCGCGTAGGGGGGCGACGATGACGTCTTGGACGAAGGTCAGCGCCGTACGCCACGCATCGATCGCGCCACTGATGTCCTGCCCGCCCTGGTCCACTATGTAGCGAACACCGTCTCGAATGACGTCCATGTTCTGCCGTTGCACGCCGATCACCTGCAGGATCATCTCCATCGGGATGGGCAGCGCGAACTCCGAAGCCAGGTCGACCGGAGACGTGAGCGTCGCCAGGGTATCGGCCGCCAACTTGCGCAGTGCCGGCTCGAAACCCGCAGTGCGACGCGGCGTGAACCAATCGCGCAGCAGGATGCGATACGTGCGGTGCTCGGGGTCTTCCAGCATCTGGGGAATCAGCGGGTTGCCGCCCGTCATGTCTGGGATGAGTGCCTCACCGGAGGTGAAGTCATTGGGTGCCGACGCGATGGCGTGAATCGGTTCGTAGCCTGTCGCGACCCAGAATCCACCATGGTGGTCGCTCCACTGCATGGGGTGCTCATCGCGCAAATCCCGATACACGTCGTGAATACGGCGGGCGATGGTCTGGTCGTGGTGGTCGAAGTCTACTGTGGGGCGCCGATCGGTAACCGGCTGAAC
The DNA here is from genome assembly GCF_036409155.1 of Mycobacterium sp. 050128. Classification (NCBI taxonomy): domain Bacteria; kingdom Bacillati; phylum Actinomycetota; class Actinomycetes; order Mycobacteriales; family Mycobacteriaceae; genus Mycobacterium; species Mycobacterium sp. 050128. The sequence continues at coordinate 89,529 of NZ_JAZGLW010000006.1, forward strand.
CATGTTGGGGACTCCTTTTCGCGGAAGAAGACGCATCGGCGTGACCCAGCACACCACCGATCACTCTTTCTCACCGGGGCAGCGATGGGAAGGACGGTGTGTGGTGCTGTCACTACTCCGCTGCCGGCCCCGAGGACACCGGTGTGCGATGCCGTCGTTGTGCGTCCACATCTGTAACGGTGTTTTCGATCAACGAATCATGCCGGTGTACAGCGTGATCCGTGCCCGTCGCTTTGACTGGTTTCAGCGCTCGGGCGGTAGCAGCATTGACTGCCATGTTTGGGCAGGGCGATCTCGGGCGAGGTTAGATTGGGTATGGGGCATTCCATCCGGCCCGATGTAGTTACCGGTGGCCGGGTCGTACTGGGCCACGGCTATGGGCGGCGGTACGGGCGCCGCCGGCGTTGTTGCGTCCGGAGGCGTCGTGTGGGGCGGAGGCGGCACCTCCCCCGGACGAAGTTGCGGGACGCCTTGTCCCGACAGCGTCGCGTTCGGATCGCCCTTCCAGTTGTAGCCGTCGTTAAGTGGCACGTACTGCTCGTCGCTTTCACACATCTTCGCGGTGGGTGCCCGCTTACCCGACTTACCCACGCACGGTAGGTTGCGCGCTCCGCGCACATTAAACGGGGAGTCCTGAGGAACCCGGCAATACAGGTCGCCTGCGTGACGCTCTGGATAGTCCACGTCAGTCGGTGGCCGCTGTTGGCTCGCCGGTAGATAGCCGGTCTGACAAGGCGGTGGCACGTTGATGTTAAGGCCAAAGGTGACGAACGCGCCGCGGTAAGCAGTCGGGTTGTGCAGGTTGGGAACCAATAGGCTGTCGAGGATGCCGACCGCTTGGGGCACAAGGACAAGCAGTTGTTCGATGCCGGGATGATAAGTGACTGCGACGTCGGCAATGCTTACGAGATTGGCCATCAGGATGGGCAACGTCGGCTGTAGCCGCTCGAACAACTGCCTGCCCTCGTCCACGACGCCGGGTCCGTTTTGAAGTATACCTCGAACCGCAGCATCCTTCTGGTTGACCTGTGAACTGATGGCAGCCAGATGTGCGGCCCAGGCCTGAATGGAACCTGATGTCTCGCTTTGTGTATCCAATACTGGCTTGGCTTGGTCGATCAAGTTGGTGAGAGGTTCGAGGTTGGCGCGGGCGTCAATCGCCAGGGCTGTCGACCCCTTTATCAGCCGTCTCAAGTCTGGCCCGAGCCCGGTGAGGGCCGCGTCCCCCTCGTCAACGACGGTCTTGAGGTTCTCACGTGGGATCGCCTCGAGGCCGCGGTTCGTGTCGTCCAACAAGGTGCCGATGTCCGGTGGCACCGATGTTCTAGCCAGCGGGATCACATCGCCGTCTTTTAGTGCCGTTGTACCGGCATCGGCGCGGGGGATGAGATCGACGAACTGCTCTCCGACGGCCGAGCGGCTATGCACCCGCGCATCGACACTGGCCGGGATTTTGGAGTTGGAGTCAAGCGAAAGATCGGCCTCAATGCCCGTGTTGGTCATCCGCACGTCGGCGACTCGGCCCACTTCGAGCCCCCGATAGGTAACTTGACCCGACTTGTACAGGCCGCCTGTACTCGGCAGTTGGATGGTGACCGTGTACCTGCCGATGCCGAAAAGTAGGCTAGGCAACCCCATGTAGCCGAAGGCCATCACTAGTCCCGCGATGGTCGAGACTATCGCGAATACGAACAACTGGATCTTGAGCCGTCGAGTCAGTCGCATGTCAGCGGCCCTGATCTGCGATGTACGGGGCTGTGAGCGGGTTGCCAGCCGTATAGGGGCTGGGCATCTGTCCGATCGTGCGGCCCCACTGCATCTCGAGTTCGGTCAGGTTTCCTTCCCAGCGGGTTCCGGTGAAGAATCCCGCGTCGAGACGGCTCAGGGTCAGATCGAAGATGCCGGTGAGATTGACGTAGTCGCCGCGGAAGAAGTTGCCGATATTTTCTTTGACGAAGGGGAAGGTTGTAAGGAAACTCAGTGATCTGACCGCTGCCGGGCCCGCGTTGGCCACGGACTCCAGCACGGGTCCAATGGCATCAAGTTCCTTCACGAGGTTGTCCTTTGTCTGGTTGACCGTATCGGCGGTCAGAGCGCTGAACTTACCGAGTTCGTCGAGCGCGTCGGCCAGATGCTGTCGTTGGTCATTGAGCACTGAAAGTGCTTGCGGAATCGTCTTGAGTGCCTTATCAACAACGGGCTTCTGATTCACGATCTGCTCGAGCAGCCTGTTAAGGCTATCCGTCGCCGCGATGATGTCTTGAGTCTGGTCCTTGACCTTGTCGATGAAGATGTTGAGCTGTTCGATCAGACTCCTGACATCGGTTTCACGACCAGCGAACGCCGTGCTCAGCGACTTTGTGATGTCTTGAATTTGACCGATCCCACCGCCGTTGAGAAGCATGGACACCGTTGCAAGCGTCTGCTCAGTTGTCGGGTATGCCTTGCCCGCTGATAGCGGAATGAGTGATCCGGCGTGCAGCTTGCCCTGTCGTGCAGCATTTTTCGGCGGTGCCAGCTCAATGTGGAGTGATCCAAGCAGACTGGTTTGACCGATGGTCGCCGTGGCGTTGGCGGGTAGATCTACGTCACCGTTAATCGTCATCGTCAGCAGCGCGTTCCATCCCTGCCGTTCGATCTTCGTGACTGTTCCGACGTTGACGTCGCCGACACGGACTCTTGAGTTCTGCTGAATATTGCCGACATCTGGCATCTGTGCCTGGACGATGAAGGATCCCGGTCCGTGCCCTTGCGTACCGGGCAGCGGCAGGGAATTGGCGCCCCTCCATCCGCATCCAGACGTACCGACGAGGACGGTAGCCACTATCGCGCTGATGCGTGCGCCAGTGCCGGCGGTCATGATCCGGCCCCCGCCGGGACCATCAAGTCGTGCAGACTGCCAGTTGCCACCGGCGTTGCTTCGGAGGGCAGAGGGTGGGTATCCGCGGCGGGCGAAGGTGCCGCAATGCCTTGCGGCGGTTGGGCTGTTGTGACCTGCGAGGGCGCCGGTGGAACATAATCCGGGCGCAGCCAGTCTTCGCTGTACGTGATTTCATTGGGCCGCGCTCCGGCTCCGACAATGGGGTTCGCGCCAAAAGGAAGGAAGTTGTACTGCCGGTTCTTGATGATCGGAGCAAGGTACTGCACACATAGCTTCGAGGCCTGATCAGCGCCCAGGCGTGAGGCTGCTTGGATCGCTCCGCACAGGAACTGGATCGGATTCTGGAAGTTGTTCAACGAGAACGCGCCACGAAATCCGCCCTGTGCCACGGGATAGATATCGGCGAAGTTCGCGATTTCCGTCGGCGCGGTATGCAGCGTTTGCTTGATGTCATCGAGGCTTTGATTCAAGGCCACGCTGATCGAAGAGAGTTTGTCGCTGGCGAGGCCGATCGGTTCCCGATTCTCAGTGACGAAGCTCTGTACATCGGTGACCACATCGTTGATATCGCCTATTGCCTCGCCGACCTCGTCAGGTTGATTATCGAGGAGCGCGGTGGTAGCAGCCAAGTTCTGATTGAGCGCGCGCATGAGGTCTCGGCTATCTCGCAATGCCGATAGCAGGGTCGACAGATCCTTAACGGTGCCGAACACATCTCGGCTATGGTCGCCGAGCGCTGAAAAAGCTTGGGAGAGTTTGACGATCGTGCTGTGGATGTTGAGGCCCTCACCGCGCAGGTTGTCGGCCGCAGTGTTGACCAGCGATCCCAGCGGGCTGACGCCGCCTGGTTCTGTCGGTTGTAGCGACTTGACAAGTTTTTGCAGCTGCGTCCGCAGGTCGTCCCACTCGACGGGTACGGCGGTGCGCTCGCTCGGGATCACCGCGTCATTGGCCATGACCGGGCCCTTGGTGTAGGCCGGCACGAGCTGGACAGCGCGCGCGGAGATTAGGGAGGGCGAAAGGATTACTGCCTTGGCTTCGGCCGGGACTTTGTACTTGCCGTCGACCCAAAAGTTAATTTTGACCTGTTGGGGCTGAGCTTCGATCGTCTCGATCGCGCCGACTCGCACGCCGAGGATGCGCACATCGTCGCCGGCGTAGATACCCATGGCGTTCGCGAAGTAGCCGGTGATACGGGTGCGGTGGGCGACGTCCCAGGCACGTACCGTTGCCAGCGTGCCGCCGACGAGCGCCAACACGAGCCCGAGCGCCGCCGCTATTTGCCACTTACGCTTTGTCATTGGTGCCCTCCTGCCGGCGCGGGGCTGCCCGGTGGTGACGAGTCGGCCGGGCGCTGAAGCGGATCGTTGACGTACACCGGCGGTGTGGTTGGCGCCTGTCTGACGTCTGCGGGTGGTCCCGGTGGCGGGCCGCCTGGCGCGGGCGCTGGCAGCGGTTCGCGGTACGGGTAGCAACCGGGACCGGGTAACACCAATCCTATTGGACCACAAGGTAGGTCGCCCGGATTACCGGTGATGGCGTCAGGCAGATGCATGCTAGGTGGGCCGCCTTGGCCGGTGCGCGGGTACGGCATCGGAAGCCCCGGCGTCCCCGGTTGGCCCACTTGCGGATCCACCAGTTGTGACGGAGCAAGCACATTGGGGTCCAAGCCCAAGTCGGAGAAGGCAGCATCAATGAAGGGCTGGAGGAACTGCCCCGGCAAGATGTTGGACACATACCCTTTAAAAAAAGGTCCAGACGAAATCGATTCGCCCAGGGTCATCGAATAGGTGTTGAGACGCTTGATCGCGTCTTGTAACGACGCTTTGCGGTGCTCAAGGATCTTCAGTACACCGTTGAGTTTGTCCAGTGCGGGCTTGAACGTCTGCCGGTTTTCGGCGACGAAGTCATGCACCTGTCGGCTGACGGCCGAGATGTTTCCGGCGATAGTGTCAAGGGCATTGCTTTGCGAGCGCAGTGCTGCCAGTAGTGCGTTGGTGTCGCCAACGAGGTTGACGATTTGATCGCTGCGTTCCGACAACACCCGGGAGACCTTGCTGGCGTGCGACAGCAACGATCGCACCTGCTCGTCACGTTGGGCAATGGTGTCAGCGAACCGGGACGCGCCTTGCACCGCGGCTCGCACATCGGGTGGAGTTTCCGAAAACGTCTGAGCCAGGGTCGCTAGCGAGGCGGACAGCTCGTTTGTGTTGAGTCCGTTGACCGTTGTCGACAGGTCGCCCAGAGCGTCCGCGAGCTGGTAAGGCGACGTGGTCCGGCCTATCGGTATGGGGATCGACTGATGCCCGCCGCCGCGGGGCGTGACTTCGACGAATTTGGCGCCGAGAACGGTCTTTGTCTTGATCGCGGCTTCGGACCGATCGCCGACCTGGACATCGCCGTCGATATGGAATTTCACCAACACTTGGTCGCCATCGAGGTCGATGCTGGAGACTTTGCCCACGCGCAGGCCAGCGACCTCGACCGCCGAGTCGGGACGCAAGCCCGCGGCGTCGCCGAAATACGCTGAGTAATCGTGTGTCCCGTTGATGAAGGGCAACTTGTTGTAATTGAGCACACCCACTACCAGGGTGGCGGTGACCAGGGTTCCTATCACGCCGACCTTGATCGGGCCGCGTTCCGTCATCTCTCTCATGATTTTGGTGTGCACCGACCCGACGGCTGACCGATCAGCTTGATGTAGACCGGCTGACCGCCGTGCCCGTTCACCTTCAGGATTGCCTCGCAAATGTAGAACGCGAACCAGTCTCCATAAAGACCCTGGCGGCCCAGCATCTTGTAGGCGTCCGGAAGTGTGTTGATGAGATCGTCCAAATAGGCGGCATCATTGAGTACCAGCGTGGACGTTCGGTCGGTTTCATGGACGACCTTTTTGATCGGGGGCCGCGAGCGTTGGAGCAGTTGAGCCAATGAGTCCGACGCGGCATTGGTGTACGCGACCGAGTTGGTGATGTCTTGCTTGCGTCCGGCTAATGTCTGGGTGAGAGACGCGATGTTGTCGATCGCTTGGGCGAACTGCTTGTTGTTATCATCAAAAGACCCCAGGACGGTGTCGAGGTTATTGATGACGTGGCCGATCAAATCGTCTCGGTCGGCCAGAGTATTCGTCAATACGGCGGTCTGTGCCAGGAGTGACCCGATGGTGTCACCTTCTCCCTGGAATGCCAGGATCAGTTGTGACGACAGCGCATTGACTTGGTCAGGATCCAACGCCTGGAACAGCGGGCGAAACCCGCCGATCAGCGTGTCCAGATCGAGCGCTGGTGCGGTGCGCGACAACGGAATCGTCGCGCCGGGATTGAGTCTGTGGCCGCTGGCCGCACCGTCACCCTGCTCCAACTGCAGGTAACGATCGCCATACAGGTTGTCGTAACGGATGATCGCCCGACTGCTGCCGGTGAGCGCCACCGAGTCTTCAATCTTGAAGTCGACGCGCGCTGTCGCATCGGGTTGAATTTTGATGGTCTTTACTTTCCCGACTTCAACTCCGGCGATTCGCACGAAGCTGCCGCTCTTGAGTCCCCCCACATTCGTGAATACAGCACTGAAGCTCCGCTGCGGTTCGAAACGGAGCTGCGCGAAGACCGCAAGAAGCGCAATCAGTCCCAGCAGACACACGGAGGTGAAGATCGCCAGACGCCAAAGCGTGGCTATGAGAAGATCTTTCATCCTATGTCGTCTCCTAGCATCATGAGCGGTGTCTTCGCCGACGGGGTCATGGTGCTGGCGGCGTAGCGTCCACAGGGGGTACGGACTCCGAAGGCGCCGGCGCTCGCGGGGTCGGAATCACCTGTGCGGGGGCCGTGGGAACGAACGGCTCCGATCCTGGGGTCGGACCCGGATCCCGTAGCGCTCCGGGCGGCGGCGCTGGCGGCAGACCGGGGTACAGTGGTGTGCCGTTCGGCCCGTACTGCTGGGCACCGTAGGGCGGTGCGCCGGGGTAAGGAGGAATCGGTCCGGGTGCGGGACCGCCGTAGAGATTGCGCACACTCGGAGGTTCGGGTACTGCTCGCGTCACAGGGAAGTAGTTGGCCCAGCCGGGGAAGCCGATTCCCGGATTGATACGAATATCGTTGCCGGTGCCCCATCCGGTGTTGGTGACCAACATTCGCTGCGGGAATTGTTTGGTGGGGTCGGGAAGCGATCCGCAGCCGGGCTTTCCGCCCGGTCCCCCCTTGGCGCCCACGATCGGCAGGTTGTCAGGATAATGGTAGTTGTCTTGGCCCCAAGCCAATCCAGAGTCCAGCATGATTGAGTATCCGTTACCGCCTTCTGCAAGTGCGCCACCGTTGTCGATGAACCATTTCGCTCCCTCCAGAAGACACGTCAGTGACGGGTTGTACTTCAAGAGCAGCGAGGTGGTCGGTTCAAGAGCATTGAGCGTGTGAGTTAGGTTGGCCTTGCTCGGGCCCAAGAGGTTGACGCCGCTGTGCGCGAACCCGATAACATTGAGCAGCAAGGCATCTAATGTCTTCGCCTGATCGGTGATCGTCGTCGCGGTAGTCGTGGCAGCGTTGAGAATTGTCAAGATGTCTTGTGCCGCTGCGCCGTACGCGTCGTTGAATTCCTTGAACGCCTGCCAGTTGGCGCGCAACGTCTCACTGCGGGGATTGAGCGCTAACAGGACTTGGTTCGCGTCGCTGGCGGCGTCGCCAATCGCGCCACCCTGTCCGCGCAAGCCTTCGGCAAGTGCGGTGAGGATACCGTGAAGCTTGGTCGGGTCGACTTTGTCGAGCAAGGCAACAATATTTTCAAAGACCGAATTGACTTCGCTTGTCACGTTTTTCGACTGCAGGACCTGCCCGGCTGACAGCCGCTGCGGGGATGGATCGGTGGGATAGATCAGGTCCACATATTTTGCGCCGAAGGCAGTCGTCGCTTTGATCTGTGCGCCGACGTTGGCGGGGATGTATCGGATCATGTCGGGATCGATCTGCAGTTCCACTTGGACGGGGCTGGCGCCGATCTTCGCGACGCGACCGACCTCCAGACCGCGCATGCGCACCTTTCCGCCGGGTTCCATGATGAGCCCGGCGCGATCCGATCTCAGGGTCACATCCACATGGGGGCGAATCGCGCCACTGAACAGAGTTGCCGTCAGCAGGCATACGACGACGAGTGCGATAAACAGTGCCGCCGTACCCCAGGCGGGGTGCATCCACCACGCGCGTTCGCTGGGTCGTGTGTCGTTGTGGCGCATGCTCGGCTACGCAGACAGGTGGAAGTTGCCAGACTGCCCGTAGACGGACAGCGAGATAACCAGGGTCACGAGCACCACGACGATCAGTGAGGCACGCACGGCACGCCCTACGGCTTCGCCGACGCCAGCAGGTCCACCCGAGGCGTTGAATCCGTAGTAGGTGTGAATCACCATGACGGCTATGGCCATCGAGATGGCTTGCAAGAAGGACCACAAAAGGTCGAAGGGGTTGAGAAAGGTTGTGAAGTAGTGGTCGTAGACGCCAGTGGACTGCCCGTAAATGAAGGTCGTACCGACACGAGCTGCGACGAACGACATCAGCACCGCGACGCAGTAGAGCGGCACGACCACGACTATGCCGGCCAGCACGCGCGTCGAGGCCAGATAGGCGATAGCACGGACTCCCATGACCTCCAGTGCATCGATTTCCTCCGCGATACGCATCGCACCGAGCCTGGCGGTCGCGCCGGCCCCCACCGTGGCGGCCAACCCGATGCCGGTTACAAGCGGTCCGATGATGCGCACGTTGAGGTACGCCGAAGTGAAGCCGGTCAACGCCTCAACTCCGACGCCGGCCAGCGTGTTGTAACCCTGGACGGCGATGAGGGCACCGGCCGACAGGGTCAGGAAGGCGACGATCACGATCGTGCCACCCACGACGGCTAGCGCCCCCGTCCCTAGGCTCATAGTGGCGATCTGGGTGGCGATTTCAGTGCGGTAGTGCATGACCGCGTTCCCGATGGAGACAATGGTCCTACCGTAGAACTGAGTCTGTTCGCCGATGCGGTTCCAGCCAGCGATGAACCCCATCGCGGCCTTCCGCATTCGAGGCGTGCGTGTGCTCGGGATGCTCACGGTCAGATCGTCGCCTTGACACCCACGGCGGTGACGATCACGTTGATGACGAACAGCGCCATGAACGAGAAGATCACCGTCTCATTGACCGCGGTGCCGACACCGGCGGGACCACCGCCCACAGAAATACCTTTGTAGCAGCCGATGAGCGCCGCGACGAGGCCGAACAGTCCCGCTTTTGTCAATGAGATAACTACCTCGGGCAGCCCGGTGAACAGGGTCATGCCGGCGACGAATGCCCCAGGGGTGACGTGTTGGACGAAGACTGAGAAGAAGAACCCGCCGACGATGCCAACGACCGAGACCACCGAATTGAGCAGCAGCGCAACCATAACGGTGGCGAGCACACGCGGTACGACGAGCGCCTGGAGCGGGTTGATGCCCATTACGCGCATAGCGTCGAGTTCCTCGCGGATTGTGCGTGCGCCGAGATCGGCGCACATGGCGGTGGCCGCGGCGCCCGCGACGACGAGAACCGTTACAAGCGGGCCGATCTGGGTGACTGCTCCAAAGGCTGCCCCGCTCCCCGCGTAGTCGGCTGCGCCGAACTCGACAAGCAGAATGTTGAAGATGAAGACTGAGAGAACCGTGAACGGGATCGACAGCATGATTGTTGGAAAGATGGATACGCGGGCCACGAACCACATCTGAAAGATAAATTCACGCCACGCATAGGGCGGGCGCGGAGCGAGCATCAGCGTGTCGACGGCGGTAGCAAAAAACCCGCCGACCGACCGCATGGGCTTAGCAAGCGCGTCAATGGTGGCCAAGGACTGCTCCTTTCGGTCGAGAGTCATGCCATCTCGTTCGGTCGAGAACATTCGGTCGTGACAAAGGTCGGCCAACGTTCCGCCGGCTGAGTCCAGCACGGCCAGCAGATCGCCCTCAACACTTGTGATTTCAGATAGTGAGTAGCGGCAGGAAAACCCTAGGGTCTCCATGGACGGACAGCGTGGTTTCCACCATCTGAACTTTCCCTCATTGACCAGATGCCAACGGAAACCACAGGTTCAAAGGGTGCAAAGCAAAGTTGACACGATCGGCGCGCGACGCCACATTGACCGCGGCTGGCGAGCGCATGGGTGAGCGCACGGCCCTCGTCCGCATCGCCGATCCCGCCGCGGAGGGCTCCGACGACATAGCTTCGTCGAAAGTCCCTCAACAACCGCGCAGAAGGTTTAAGTATTTCAGCCGAGGCCGCGCCGGCGCGCCCCGGTCAGCTCTCGATCGTGCCGCGGCCATCGAACACGAACCGCCCGGCGATTCGGAGGTCACAGATGCGGCAGCCGACGATACCGGTGGCTACGACGCGGAGGCGGACAACGAGACCCAGATCGGAGTCGGCGAGACGGCTGCCAGGACGACCCGCACGCTCGGTCTGCGGATGGCACTGGTGTCCGTGCTGATCATGATCGCAGTGATCGCAGTGATCGCGGCGGTAGGCGGCTGGTTGGGGTTCCAGGCATACGAGAGTTGGCAGACCCAAAGGCAACACGTGAGATTGCTTGATGCTGGCAAGGATGCAGCGGTCAAGCTGACGACGATCAGCTACGCTGATGCTGACGCCGATGTGCAGCGAATCTTGGATTCGGCGACAGGTCGGTTCTCTGATGACTTCCGGACACGATCACAACCGTTCGTCGCCATGGTCAAGCAGATTCGGTCCACGACGGTGGGCACTATCGCGCAGGCGGGGATTGAATCTGTCGACAACGACAAAGCCCGGATCTTGGTAGCGGTGACGGTAAAGACGACGCTGGCCGCCGGCGGCGAACAGCCAGTGCGCGTTTGGCGGATGCGTATCGACGTGCAGAAGATCGGTAACGAGACGAAGGTGTCGAATGTCGAGTTCGTAGCGTGATCGCGACGTCAGCCGTAGGGGCAGAGCAAAAAATGCCAGCGAACACAAGTACTGAAGCTGTCGAGGATGAGACGCCATCTCCGGAGCTCGCACACGGCGATGATGGCGAGGTCGTCGGCGGCAGCGGTTCCCCGTCGGCTGACGGACCAGCGAGCACAACCGATAACCGCCGACGCGGGCTCCGAGCCAATGCGGCGCGGGCAGTGGTCTTCGGGCTTCTTCCGGCCATTGCGCTGCTGCTGGCGTGCGGGGTCGGATGGCTTAAATGGTGGGAGAGCGCAAATCGCGCGGCCTGGGCGGCCTCCGCCGAGTCGGTCAAAGCTGCCACCGATAGCACAATTGCGATGCTCTCGTATCAGCCCGACACGGTGGACAAGGAGCTTGTTAGCGCCCGTGATCGGTTGACCGGCACTATCCGTGATTCGTATTCGTCGCTGATCAACGATGTGGTGATCCCCGGCGCGAAGCAAAAACACATCTCGGCAGTCACCACAGTTCCGGGTGCGGCAGCGGTGTCGGCGACCGAAAGCCACGCCGTGGTGCTGGTGATGGTGAACCAGACGACCGCCGTCGGTACCGATCCGCCGACTCAGACCGCTACCTGCATCAAGGTGACCTTGGAGAAGGTCCAGGGCCGCTGGCTGATCTCCGACTTCAGCCCCATCTAAGTCTGCAATAGGACGACGACCTTGAAGGTGTATGTGCACTCGATCCGACTGGCGTGGTCGGTGATGCTTGCGCTGGTTGCACCCACCGTCATTGCGACACCAGCACACGCAGACAACAACCGGCTCAACCTGAGCGTGGTCAAGATGGTCTACATCGTCCAGCACCAAGCCGGGTGCACCAATAATGTGCGGATCGATCCACGCTTGCAGCTCGCTGCGCAGTGGCATTCCGTAGACCTGCGCGATAACCGGGCGCTGGATGCCGATATCGGCTCGGACGGATCGTCACCGCAGGACCGCGCAATCGCTGCCGGTTACCACGGCCAGGTCCAAGAGACGGTGGCGATCAATCCGGCGCTGTCCATCACCAGTCTTGAGGTTATCAACCAATGGTATTACGACCCTGAACAATTCGCGATCATGCGGAACTGTGCCAACACCGAAGTCGGGGTGTGGTCGGAGAACAGCCTCGATAGAACGGTCTTAGTGGCAGTGTATGGCCACCCCGTCTGACGCGGGCGGCTTGGGCAAACGTTCGGCTTCTTATTCGCTGATTGCATCGACGCCCATGCGGGGGAGTCTTGCGCCGACGATGTCAACCCATGCCTGAAATGGCTTTCCGGCCACAATGATCGGTAGTTCGTCGAGCCGTCCGAGGAATTCGTCGCGCCCGCGCACCAACGCCTGAACGACCTCTGCGGCCACCTGCGCTACGAATGCGCCCGTGTCGTCCACCGTGTCGAAGCTCCCGGTTGCCGTGAAGGCACCGTATCCGTGTGCGATCGCGCCAGCAGTGATTACTAGACTCGTCGCGTCGTGATCAGTGATGCCAGGTATCTCATAGGTCGGGACGACGAAGGACTCGACGACCGGACGCATGGCCTCTGCCATCTGGGGATTCGATCCGATGAGAATCCTTCCACTGAAGACAACATCGAAGAGGGCCGGGTGCCGCGCGGCAAACATAACGTAACCACTCACCGAACGAGCCAGCCGCTCGACGGGGTCCGGGCATATCGTGCTGCTCACCGCAACGTGTTCGGCTAGCATTTCGACACACCGAATGGCTATCGCGGCTAGGAGGTCCGTTCGGTCCGTGAAATGTCGATATGGTGCAGCGGTGCTGACGTTCAGTCTGCGACATGCTTCGGCGATGGAAAAGGATGCAAATCCCTCCCGGTCGATGAGTTCGACTGCAACGTCGACTAGCTCCCGACTCAGGTCGCCATGATGGTAGCCGCAGTTCATGGTGTCCAGCGCAAGGTGGTGTTCATCATGCGATTTTAGTGCGAATTATTCCGCAGGACAACGATTCTGGCCGATTCAGTGACCTCGGATACATGCCTACTTAGAGCGGTGAGACACGACGCTGCTTGGCGAGCACGGGTATCCTGTTGCACTGGTAGGAATTACACCCTCGCCTTGAGCCGTCAATGTCGGCGATGTTAGCGCAACGTTCGACCCTGCAATGCTGGGCGCTCAAGAGGTCAGGCTTAACCCCGGACATTAGACACTTCTGGCTCTGCCACAGAGCTTGCCCAGGCTGATTCGCGCCAGCCACCGCGGGCTCTTGACGCGTCCGACGAGGCTCTGGCCCGGTGCGTGTTAGCCCTGGTGCTAGCAACTTGCTGCCTCTTGTACCCCGATTCACGTGCTGCCTACAGTGCCAAGGCAATGTTAGAAACACTCACTCGGCCTTGAGTTTCGGGAGGTACAGTGGCGTACACCGACAAGCCGCTGGTTCGATCGCTGCAGCGTGGGTTGCGAATTATCAACGTCGTCGCCGAAAGCGGGCCGCTTCGTGCTAAACCCGTCGCGCGCTGCGTGGGTCTCCCGTTGCCCACGGCCTACCATTTGCTCCGGACCCTGGTCCACGATGGCTACCTCGCCCGGCTTGACGACGGTTCCTATGTGCTCGGAGGTCGTTTGGACTGGACGGCGCTTCCGATGTCCAACGTGGAGGGGCAGTCCCTGTTCGCCGCTGCGAGCGGAGATTGAGGCGATGGACGCGTCGATGGGGCCCACGCTGATTCAAAGTCTTCAGCGAGGCATGAGGTTCATTGAAACCATCGCAGAGCGTGGTCCGCTCACTGCGAAGTCGATCAGCGATTCAACGGGAATCGTGCTCCCCACCGCTTATCATCTGCTGCGCACTCTGATTCATGAGGGCTATCTGTGTCGCTCGGAGGCCGGATGCTACGCGTTGGGTCCCCAGTTCATGTCTGTCGCGCAACTCGAGGGCCGCGCTCGCGACTACCGTCTGGTTCGAGAGGCGATGGCACAGCTGTCGGGCGCGACCCGGTCCCACGTCCTGATCGGGCGTCTGAACCACGGCGAAGTCAAGGTATGGAGCGTCATCGAGCATCCTTGTGCCCCGCGCATCGAGTGCTGGCCAGGAATGAGGCTGCCGGGTCACGCTACTGCGATCGGGAAGAGCATTTTGTCTAGAATGCCGGACGCTGAACGCGACGACTATTTCCGGCGGAACCCTCTGAACGCCTGCACGTCTCACACTGTAACGAACCTATCTCGTTTGGAGGGCGGGTGGGCAGACGGCCTCTTGTCAACCAGCGAGCAGGAATTCTGCTATGGGGTCGCCTGTGCGGCCACGCCGATGGTCGACGTCGATTGGCTGGCGTCGGTGGGCATCTCGTATGCAGCGAATCGGTCCCGACGCGCGCGGGCCGAGCTCGATGAGCATCTGTTGCGAGCCGCGGCGGTGATTTCAAACCTGTTGTGCCATAGCCAAGTTAATCAGCAGTTCGTCGCCTAGCGGGCTTGGTGGTGGTGTCGTCGATACCCTCGTCGGCCCTTCTCGATTTTGAGACCGAAATGTATAACTAACGCTGTCGACCGTTGATCATCCATGAGGTCACGTCCACCCGCGAAAGAGTCCCGATGCCAGTACTTTCCGCCGTTGAACGAGCCGCGCTAGGGGCATCCGTACGCGCCGCATGCGGACGGCTGCTTTCCGAGGAGCGGCTGCGCTACATCATCGACGACGCCGGTGCCGACGATCGAGGCTTCGACCGTGAACTGTGGCGTGCACTGTGCCAACAGGTCGGCGTGGCCTCGGTCGCCGTGTCAGAGGGCTACGGCGTGTATGGATACGGCGTAACGGAACAAGCCGCGATCGCGCACGAACTGGGCCGTGTCCTGGCGCCCGTTCCGTTCCTGTCCTCCGCAGTGTTGGCCACGGCACTGCTCGCCGCAGGCGGAGATCCAGCCAACCTCCTCGCGGATGTGAGTGCCGGAAACTGCACTGCAGCAGTCGCCGTGCGAACCCGGCAGGGACGGCTGGATCGGATGGCGGCGACACCCGCGGCCACTTGCAACGGGTCGCTCTGGCGGTTGTCGGGATCGGTGCGCCACGTCCTCGGTGCAGCCAGCGCCGCGTACATCCTCGTCGTAGCAGACAACGACGGGCAGCCAGAGATTTTCGTCGTGGACCGCGATCAGCCGAATGTGGTCGTTGCGGCAGAGCGCGTCTTGGACGCCACCCGCCCGATGGCGTCGGTCACGTTCGACGCCGCAGCGGCCCAACGCCTGACCCCCAATCGCGCGGTAGTGGAGGTAGTCGACGACAGCTTGCTGCGCACTATTGCCGTGCTCACCGCTGAGCAGGTGGGCGCGACCGAACGGGTACTGCAGAACGCCGTCCAATATGCGCGTACCCGAAGGCAATTCGATCGAGCCATCGGATCGTTTCAAGCCGTCAAGCATCGGTGCGCGGACATGTTGGTGGATCTAGAGCTGGCACGCTCGGCGTCGATGGCCGCCGTGCAGGCTGTGGACGAAGCAAATCCCGACGCGACGTGGCGGACCAGCATGGCGAAGGCGATCTGCTCGGAAGCGCTGCGCAACGCTGCGCACGCCAACCTGCAGATCCACGGCGGCATCGGGTTCACCTGGGAGCATGCCGCAGGTCTGTACGTGAAGCGGGCGCGTACCGATGAAGTGCTGTTCGGCCGCCCCGCGGAGCACTGGAACTTGCTGGCCGACGCAGCTGCGCTCGTCGCGGAAACACAGGACGACGAACGGGGTGCCAACGATGTGCTTGCCGAGTCACGATGACGATATCGACGCTGCCGCGACCGGGTGTGCGGCGACGCAGGCAAAGACGGCGGTGATCACCCGTGACCAGCTGCGTGCGTTTCTACGGTCGGCGCCGAAACCACGGGGGTTGCGCGACTATGGGCCCACCCCTGCCGCCGACGACGTCGAGCCGGGTTCGCAGTGGCACGCGTACCTCGCCGGGCACCACTACACGTGTCTGCACTGGCCGCGCGAGTTCGGCGGAATTGATGCGCCGGTGACATTCCAGGCGATGTTCGCCGAGGAATGCGCCCACGCCGACGTTCCGCGGCAGTTCAGCATTTTCGGGCCGGACTTGGTCGGACCGGTGCTGATCAAGTCCGGCTCCGACGAGCAGAAGGCCACCTATCTGGAACCGATCCGCACCGGGGCGCACATCTGGTGCCAGTTGTTCTCCGAGCCGGAAGCGGGATCGGACCTCGCCTCGCTTCGCACGCGCGCGGTACCGACCGGGACGGGATGGCGGATCGACGGCCAGAAGGTCTGGAGCTCGGGCGCCGCTGCAGCAGACTTCGGAATCCTGTTGGCGCGCACTGATAATGACAAGCACGGTGGCTTGTCGATGTTCATCGCTCCGATGAACACGCTGGGCATCACTGTACGACCGCTGCGCCAGATCGACGGCGAGTCGAAGTTCAATGAGGTGTTTTTCGACGCAGTCGAGCTTCCTGGCGAATCGCTCGTCGGCCGACGAGGACAGGGGTGGGCATTGGCGCTCGCGATGCTCGGCCGCGAGCGACTGACGCTCGGTACGCACGCCGTAGCAATGTTCCGGAGGCACAGCGCTCTGCTCATCGCGGCGCGTGAGCGCGGCGTGCTGGACCCGGTGCTCGCCCGCTCGATGACGCGGCTCTGGGCGCGAATGTGGTTGCTGCGCTACACCTGGCAGCGTGCAGTCGAGTCAGGGGACGTGACCTCTCCGGAGTTCTCGGTACTCAAGCTCGTCACCTCCGAGACCGACCGCGACCTGTCCGACCTGGCCACCGACGTGCTGGGTGAGGACGTGTGTGCCGACCCCGGAGACGACGATCTCGTACGGCACATGCTCGTCGGTCGCGCGCAGACCATCCTGGGCGGCACGAGCGAGATTCAACGCAACATCCTGGCCGAGCGCGTGCTGTGCTTACCCAAGGAACCGCATTGACAGCGGATGCGCTGCGCACCGCGCTCGAGGCGGATCTGCGCCCCGGTATGACCGTCGCGCTCGGCGACGGCGTCGGCATCGCGAATCGTGTTCACGACGGAACGTCGGTGTGCGAAGTGTTGTGCTCGGTCGCAAGGGATCTGGGCCGGCTCCGGCGGGTAGTCGGCTGGCTGCCCACACCCGCCGAGGGACTCGATGCCGACGCCTGCGAACAGGTGACAGTGCCGATGCCCGCGGCCGGTGCGCGACCATTGCTGCGCAGCGCGGCGACCGGATTCGTGCCGGCGCGCTTCTCGGCGTGGCCGAAGTTGTTGTCCGGAGGGCTGCAGCCGGACATACCGATCACCCGACTCTTCGCGCGTTCCAGTGCAATACATTTCGGCAGCGAGGTGTCCTACCAGCAGGCGCTGGTAGACTCCGGCGTTCCGGTACTGGCCGTCATCGACGACGCCACCCCGATGGCTTCCGCCGAACCCCCCGGTGTTCTCGGCACAGGTCCGCGTCATCGGTCGCAGCACCACCGGTCCCGTGCAGTATCACCGCGAACCCGAGCCGCTGCACGATCAACTCGCCGACGCGGTATTGCGTTTCGTCCCCGCCGGGGCGCGGATCCAGTACGGCCCAAGCCAACTGGGCACGGCCCTGCTGCGCCGTGCAACAGTGCCGCTGAGCATCGACACCGGCATACTCACCAGCGCTGTCATCGACCTGGTTCGACGCGGCCTGCTGTACGGGAACCCTTCGGCCACCTATCTGACCGGCACCGATGTGCTCTTCGACTGGGCCGACGGGCGTCCGTTTCTGCGCGGTGTGCAGCACACCCACGATCTCACACAGCTGTCGCGCGGGGCTCCGTTCGTAGCGGTGAACACCGCGGTCGAGATCCACTAGGTAGGCCAGGCCAACGTGGAGGGCCGCGGCGGCAAGCTCATCGGGGGATCGGCGGGCATCCCGACTTCTGCGCGGCCGCCCGCATGCACCGGCGCGGACTGTCGATCATCGCCGCCCCGTCGACGGTCAACGGTCGCAGCCCGCTGGTGGATCGGCCGAGTCGGCCGGCGTCCACTCCTGCCTACGACGTCGACGTGGTCGTCACCGAATCCGGTTACGCAGACCTGCGCGACGCCGACTGGTCGCTGCCGCATAGCCACACTGTTCGGCGTCTGATCGAGAAAGGCCCTGTATGTCACTACTTGACGGTCACGTTGTCCTCGTCACCGGCGGTGGACGCGGTCTCGGCCGCGCGCACTGCCTCGAACTTGCCGCCGGCGGCGCCGCAGTCGTGGTCAACGATCCCGGTGTCGACCGTGACGGGAGCGGAGGCGGATACGGGCCAGCCGATGCCGTCGTCACCGAGATCACCCGCGCCGGCGGGACCGCGGTCGCCCACACCGGCTCGGTCACCAATTGGCACGACGCGCACGACATGGTCCAGCGGGCAGTGACTGAGTTCGGAACCCTCACCGGTGTGGTGAACAACGCCGGCATCCTGCGTGACGAGATGATCACCAGCGCCACCGAAGGTGCGTGGGACGCCGTGATCGACGTCCACCTCAAGGGCACGTTCGCCGTGACTAAGCACGCGTGCGACTACTGGCGGGCCCGCGCCAAGCAGGACCATCCCGTGGCCGCTCACGTCGTCAATACGGTCTCGGGCGCCGGCTTGTGGGGCAACATCAGTCAGGGCGCCTACAGTGCAGCCAAGGCCGGGATCGCCGCGCTCACTCTGGTGACCGCGATGGAGATGCAGCGCTACGGTGTCGCGGTCAACGCAATCTCTCCGCTGGCCGTGACCCGGATGAGCGCGGAGTATTTCGGCGACCAGCGCGCCGCCGACCCGGAACTCGATCCTGCGGCCAGTTCGGCAGTCGTGGCCTGGCTCCAGTCGCCCCAAGCCTCCTGGCTCACAGGACAGATCCTTCGCATCGACGGCAAACGCCTCATCCGCATCGAGGGCTATTCTGAGGCACCGCGCCATTACGTGGCCCGCAACGGCGAGCGGCTCGAATTCGCCGAACTGGGACAGGCAGTCAACTGGCTGTGGGATGCGGCGCCACGGGGCCTCGCCGGACCCTTGCCGACCCGCCGATGACCACGTCGACCGATCCCACAGCGAGCGCCGACAGCGTCTCGGCGACAACGAACTTCGCGAAGCTGTGCGCCAACGACCTCGAACTCGCAGCGCTGCGGTCGTCGATCCGGGAGTTCCTCGACTCCGATCGCGAATTGCACGGGTGGCAGCCTCACGTCGACTCGTGGTTATCGTGCTGGGACGAGGAGTTCAGCGCACGCCTTGGGGAAGCCGGCTTCCTCGGAATCGCCATTCCCCGCGTGTACGGCGGCGCCGGACTCGGCCACCTACACCGCTACGTCGTCACCGAGGAGCTGCTGGCCCACGGCGCACCGGTCGCGGCCCACTGGATCGCCGATCGGCAGGTCGCGCCGGCGCTGCTCGCCTACGGCACTGAGGCGCAACGCGAGCGCATCCTGCCGAGGATTGCATCTGGCCGGTTCTACTCCGCGATCGGCATGAGCGAACACGGCGCGGGCTCCGACCTCGCCGCCGTGCAGACCCGCGCCACCAAGACGGAACGCGGGTGGACGCTGTCGGGAACCAAGGTGTGGACCAGCGGGGCCCACCATGCCCACCAGGTGGTGGTGCTCGCCCGAACTAGCGCGCCGGATCCCGAGCATCGTCACGCCGGTTTCAGCCAGTTCCTGGTGCCGTGCGACGCCCCCAGAGTGATCATCAGCCCCATCGCTCTGATGTCCGGCGAGCACCACTTCAACGAGGTGCTCCTCGACGACGTCGAACTTTCAGACACCGACCTGCTCGGCGAGGTAGGCAACGGCTGGCACCAGGTCACGTCCGAACTCTCCTTCGAACGCAGCGGTCCCGAGCGCATCCTGACCACGATGCCCCTCATCACAGCAGCCATAGGGCGACTTGCCCTCCGCCAGCACACCGACGAGTCGATCGCCGCCGAGGTGGGACACCTGATCGCGCGGCTGACATCGATACGCCAACTCTCGATCGCGGTCGCCCGTGGGCTGGTGGCCGGCCGACCCGCAGCCAACCAAGCCGCGCTGGTCAAGGACCTCGGCACTCGTTTCGAGCAGGAATCCGTCGACATCATCGCCGACCTGCTCGACCGCGCGGGCCCAGACGCGGCTCTTGACCACGAGTTGAAGACGATGTTGACCACAGCCTGGCTGCACCGGCCGCTGTTCACCTTGAGGGGCGGAACCAACGAGGTCCTACGCGACGTGGTAGCTCGGGGAATGGGACTGCGATGACCGACCTCGACAACGTATTGGCCGGCGGGTTACTCGGGGCGGTATCCAGCGCCGACGAGTTCGCCGACGTCCGTGCACTCGTCGACGAGCTCAGCCAACGCTCCTTCGACGCCCGCCTGGGCCGCCGCCGACGTCCAGAAGCCTTCGATGGTCCACTCTGGAATGCGTTGCAGGACACCGGCCTTGCCCGGCTCACCAGCGACGCGGAGAACGGTGCCGGACCCGCCGACCTCGCGGTGGTGCTGTATGGGTTGGCCCGTCGCAGCGCTGCGGTACCGGTGGCCGAGACGGACCTGCTGGCGGCGTGGCTGGGACAGCAGGCTGGCGTCGACGTGCCAATCGCCGGTCCGCTGACCGCCGCCCGCACAACCGGGGCGGTCCGCGACGGCATCGTCACCGGCACCGCCACCGGGGTGCCGTGGGCACGCGCCGCCGACGCACTGGTGTTGCTGATCGACACCGGTGCGTCGCACTACGTCGGCGCCTTCGGCGTCGACGGTCTTGTCACCGACGCGATGAACCTTGCGGGGGAACCGCGCGACGACGTCGGATTCGGACTGCCGCTGGCGCGATTAACGTCGGTCGGTGCAGCCCTTGCCGACGAATTCGACTGCCGGGGAGCGTGGGCCCGCTGCATCCAGATCGTCGGTGCCCTCGACGCCGCCGCCGCATCCGCGGTGACCCACTGCCGCGAGCGCGTGCAGTTCGGCCGACCGCTGAGTCGCATCCAGAGTGTGCAGCAGGCGCTGGCGACCATGGCCGGAGACATCGAACGCGGCCGCGCTGCAGTCACACTGGCCGTCGCAGCAGCCATCGACTTCGGATTCGGCAGCGGCCGAACCGAATACGCCGTGGCCGTCGCCAAAGCAGTGCTCGGCCCGGTAGTCGCCGCGGTGACCACTGCCGCACATCAGCTGCACGGAGCGATCGGCACCAGCGTCGAGCACCCGCTGTGGGCCTCGACGTTGCGCGCCCGCAGTTGGACCGACGAATTCGGCAGCGCTGGCCACCACGCACGTCGGGTCGGTCATTTGGCTCTGAGCTGTAACAACGTCTGGGACTGCGTCACCGGCAGATTCTGAGACGTGCACTGATCAGCAACGTCGACGAAAGGGCTTGACTCACATGGATCACTTCGATTGGACGGTCGACGATGGCGTCGGCATGATCGTGCTCAATCGGCCGGAAGCGCGAAACGCGTTCACGTTGCCCATGATCCAGGAGTGGGAGGAGCTGTTGCGGGCGTGCCGCACCGACGACGACGTGCGCGTCGTGATCCTGACCGGCGCCGGCGACAAGGCGTTCTGCGCCGGTATCGACCTGTCGTGGCTGACCGATGCGCACACCCCGCTCGAGCGCAAGACCGACCTGCACGCCGGCATCCAACGCATCGCGCTTGCGGTCGAGGATCTCGACAAGCCGATCATCGCGGCGATCAACGGCGTCGCCGTCGGAGCCGGTCTCGACATGGCGTTGATGTGCGACCTGCGCGTCATGTCGAGCAACGCGCGCGTCTCGGAGGGCTACGTCAAGCTCGGGCTGGCGCCGGGCGGGGGCGGCGCCTACTTCCTGCCTCGGCTGGTCGGACTCGCCAAGGCGCTCGAAATGCTGCTCACGGGCGACGTCGTCGACGCAGAAGAGGCGCTACGCATCGGGCTGGTCAACAGAGTCGTCGCAGCCGAACAACTCCTGCCGGTGACCACCGCGCTGGCGCGGACCATTGCAGACAATCCGCCGGCCAGCGTTCGGATGATCCGGCGCGTCACGCGTCAATCGGCCAGCCTCGAGCTGCGGCCCGCACTGGACTTGGTGTCATCCCATGTGGCGGTGCTGGCAACCACCGACGACGTCACCGAAGCGCTTGCCGCGATGATGGGGAAGCGAGTGGGCAACTACACGGGTCGGTAGTAAGCGGGCACCACCCAGCGCTAGTGCAGTCCGCCGGTCCATGCGGGATCGGAGAGCACGTCATCGTGGCTCGCGTCGAGTTCCTCACCGGTCCAACGGATCGAGCCGGGGGTGCGGCCGAATCGTGGTACTACCGCGGGCATCCGCATCGGCCCGTACACGGGGTCGGTCACTGTTTCGATGGTGCCTCTGGCGCGGTAGTGTGCGTCGGCGAAGATGTCAGCCGCGTCGTACTCGACACAGTAGGCGACGTCGTTTTGGTCGCAGATCTGTTGCAACTCCCCGGTGGTGTGGCTGCTGACCCACTTGGCGAGCAACTCGTCGAGTTCCACGCGATTGGTCACTCGTGCCGAGTTGCTCGCGAACCGAACATCGGTGACGAGTTCGGGTCCGCCCACGGTTTCCAGCAGTCGCTCGGCCACAGGTTGCGTGCTGGCTGTCAGCGAGAACCATTTACCGTCGGCGGTCTGCCAGGTGCCGACCGGCGCGACATAGGTGTTGGAGGTGCCTTCGCGGCCGATCACCGTGCCCTCCTGGTCGTATGTGGCGGTCATGAGTTCCATCAGTCGGAAAGAGGCCTCGTAAAGTGCGAGGTCGATCTCCTGGCCGAGTCCGGACCGCTGCCGCTCGATGTAAGCGGCGAGCACGGCAGCGGTACCGGTGAGCGCGCCGAAGTAGTCGCCGACCGGAATTCCGGGATGGATCGGGGGCCGGTCGGGAAACCCGTTGACGGATGAGAATCCACTGAAGGACTGCGCGATACGGCCGAAGGCCCGATTGCCCCGGTTCGGCCCCGTTTGGCCAAAGCCGCTGACTCTCAACATGATCAAGCCGGGGTTCTCCGATTGCAGTGTGGCGTAGTCGAATCCCCAGCGCTCCATGGTTCCCGGAGTGAAGTTCTCCACGAAGACGTCGGCCGACCTTGCCAGGTTTCGCAGCAGCCTGCGGTCATCTTCCAGGTGTAGATCTAGGGCGATCGAACGTTTTCCGCGGCCGTTGATCTTCCACCACAACGGAGCCCCGGAGTGGGAGCCGAGCTTGCGGATGGGATCGCCGATCCGAGGTTGCTCGACCTTGACGACGTCGGCGCCCCAGTCCGCGAGATAGGTTCCGATCATCGGGCCGGCTACGAGCTGACCCACGTCGAGCACCCGGAGGCCCACCAGCGGGCCACGCGCTTCCGGTCTGTGGTCGTATGTCGTCATGGACTCTCTTTCTCCGTGAACGTCCCCTGGCGTGGCGAGCGGCCAAAGGAGCACTCGTCGCATGCCGACCACGCTAGCCGCGGCCGGAGGCGGCGAAAATGGTTGACTTGCCACCATGTTGACGCCGGACGGGGACCCAAGCGTTGCGTTTGACACCGGTAGGCAGGGTAGGACGGCTACTAGCAGCAGTTGAACCCCACTCGTCCGCCGAGGCGCGGGCAAGCTGTCTCCACCGGCTCACCGAGAAGGAACCATGCCGATGAAGATCTCTGTCGCCGTGTTCGACCACCCACAGCATGGGGCCCCAGCTTCGAGGCGGCCGAGCCCGAGGCCGGCCGAGGAACACCGATGACTGCCTGCGTTTCGCGTGCGCTGCAGCGACGACCGCTTCCGGGTGTAGCGCGTACGGTGCTAGTGGTCAGCGCACCACGTTAATGGGCGCGTACACCGATACATTATCCAAGGTGGACAACCCCTTTCGCGATGCGGCGGCGATCGTAGGCGTCGGGAGTACCGAAATTACCAAGCGATCCGGTGTTTCAACGCTCACGCTCGCCGTGCGGGCGATCAACGATGCGCTGGCCGATGCCGGCCTCAACCGTGGCGACGTCGACGGAGTGGCGTGCCACCGCGTCGGGGACTCCGCGGATCCGGCGCTGGTGGCCCAGGCGATTGGGGTCGCCAATCTGCGCTTCATCCAAGATTTCTTCGGGGGTGGTAGTTCCTGCATCGCACCGCTTAGTGCGGCGGCAATCGCGGTCGCCAGCGGGCAGGCCCGCTGCGTGGTCGTATGGCGGGCGCTCAACGGGCGCTCCGGTCCGCGGATGTCCGGCGCATCGGCGATGACCGGATTGTCGTCCGACGCTCAGTATTGGATGCCGTATCGGCACGTGTCCGCGCCCCAGCAGTTCGCCATGTTCACGCGCGCCTACATGCACGCGTATGGCGTCAAAGCGGAAGACCTCGGACGTGTGGCGATCGTGCAACGTGATTACGCCGTACTCAACCCGAGAGCGATTATGCGCCGACCGATCACGATGGACGACTACCTCGCCTCGCGGTGGATTGCCGAGCCATTGCGGCTCCTCGATTGCTGCCTGGAGACCGACGCCGCCGTGGCACTGGTCGTGACCTCGACGGCCCGTAGCCGAGATCTCCGACGGCCACCGGTTACGATCTCTGCCGCCGCTTCCGGCGGCGGAAATCAGCTAGCTTCCAACCATCATCGCGATCTGATCGCATCGGGTGCAGCCGAGATGGCGCCGCGTCTGTACAAGGCAGCCGGGCTCGGCCCTGATGACATCGACGTCGCCGAGTTCTACGACGCGTTCTCCCCGCTCGTGCCGGTGCAACTGGAAGCCTACGGTTTCTGCGCTGCTGGTGAGGGGGCGTCGATGATCGCGGAGGGCGGCACACGGACCGGTGGTCGGCTGCCCGTCAACACCCACGGGGGTCATCTGTCCGAGGGCTACGTTCACGGGCTCAATCACGTGGTCGAAGCGGTCCGGCAGCTTCGCCACGAATGCGGTGCACGTCAGGTCGCCGGCGCCGAAGTGGCGCTGTCGACCGCTCAACCCGGAATAAACAGCGGCCTCACCGGGGCCGTCCTTCTCAAGAAGGCAGCATGAGTGTTGTGAATCATTCTTTGGCTGATGCGGACTCGGCGACGTGGTGGGATGCACTGGCGCGGCATGAACTGCTGATCCAGCGCTGCACCTCCTGCCGCCGACTGCGCTGGCCGGCTCGGGCTGTATGCAACGACTGCGGCTCGTTCGAGTCGACGTGGGTTCCGGCGAGTGGACGCGGCACCATAGCGTCGTGGACCGTCAGTCATCAGCCGGCCGATCCCGCCGGGCAGTCGACCACCGTGGTGATGGTCCGCCTGGATGACCAGGACGACATCTTCATGCCCGGCTACGTCGACGGTCCCTCCGACGGCTGCGGGTTGGGCATCGGCCTTCCGGTCGACGTAGGATTCGACGAAGTCGAGTTCGGAGGAGCGGGAAGGCGAGTGGCGGTACTTCGGTGGCGCCGCCGCTGATCCGCAACGTGTCAGCTCCCTAGGAGGCCCTGCACGCGTCTGTGGGAATCCTCGTCGTCGAGCATGTGCACCATCAACAGCATATTCGGATGGTCGAGCGGACGAAGTTGAACGAGCCGGGCACGGACTTCACCGACGTCGGGGTGGTTGATGGTCTCTACGTGGTCGGCGACGCCCTGCACTTCGTGTCGTTCCCACACATCGCGGAAGAACTCGCTTTCGGCTATGAGGTGGTCGACGACAGTTGCGAAGTGTGCATCACCCGGATATTTGGCGGCTTCCGCGCGAAAGCGTCCCGTCGCCCGCTCTGTCTCGACCTCCCAGTTCACCAGGCGTTCCCGCAACTCGGGGCACATCACCTGAATCCACAGCCCGTTTCGTTGTTCGGGCGGCAGCGTCGACGGGTCGATGAACAGTCGCGCGTAGGACTGGTTCCAGGTCACCAGATCGGTAGCGGGCAACATGAGGTGTGCCGGGTTGGGCAACAGGCTGTCGACGAGGGCGACCAGGCCGCCGCCGACCTGACGGCGATCGAGGTAGATCGTGCGCGGTGTCAGGCCGGCCAAGCGTCGCAGGTAGCTGTGCCCCTTGTCGTCGAGCCTGAGCGCACGCGCCAAGGCTTCGATGACCTGCGGCGTGGTGTGGATGTCTCTGCCCTGTTCCAGCCACGTGTACCAGGTGACGCTCACCGCGGCGATGTCGGCCACTTCGTGGCGCCGCAGTCCTTTTACCCGTCGTCGACCGCGACGCGGTATGCCGATGTCCTCGGGCTGCAGCGATTCTCGACGCGCGCGCAAGAAGGCCGCCAGCGCTTCGCGACGGGCCCGGTCCTCTGACAATGTCGCACGGCTGCGCTCGGTCATCGGGGCGAAGTCGGGAGGGCGAGGGTCGCCGCACTGGACCTGTGGCACGCGGCTGGGCATGGTCAGGCTGGCGTTGGGCATGGATCAACTCCTTGTCGCAGTAGCGGGGTCGTCGAGCGGACTTGAACGGCGGACTGGTCGTGAGCGGGCGGTGATGCCAGAAATACGCGGGCGAGCTGCGGGCGGCGGGGACGGTCGGGCCATGACACCGCGGCGTACGCTGCGGTGTCAACGTGCAAGCATCGCTGTCCACAAGGTGAAGACTACACTACACCGACTAGTGTAGTTTGAGATTCGTCACAGTTTTGAAAGGATGCGCGGAATGACCACCGCCGACTCCGGGAGGCGCGGGCGAGGGCGCTCTGAGACCAAGCGACTTGCGATTCTCGACGCAGCGCAGGAACTCTTCGTTGCACACGGGTTCGACGTCGCGAGCGTCGATGCGATCTCGGCCCGCGCCGAGGTCTCGAAGCGAACGGTCTACGACCACTTCGGCGATAAGGAGAACATCTACACCACGGTGGTTGAACGGTCGGCGGAGAAGGTGCTGGTCACCGTCGTGGCTGCGCTGGAAGACGAACTGCCCTCAGGTTGCGATCTGCGTGACGGACTGCTGGCCTTCGTGCGCCGCGTCGCAACCGACACGTTCGCATCGTCTGCTTACGTCGAATTCCGAAGTCTGGTGAACTCTGGCGCGGCTCGGCGGCGCGTGCCGGGGTCGATACGCAACAAGCCCAAGGAACTCTTCATCGAACGGATGGAAAAATTCGCCGCTCAGGGCGCGATTCGAACTGACAACCCGTCTCGGGCGGCCGAGCATTTCATCGCGCTGACGATGCTCCTCGCGCAGGACATCGTCGCAATCACCGACGAATCGAGCTGGGACGCAGTCGATTCGATTCTCGTCGATGGAGTGGACGCCTTCATACGGGCTTACACGTAACTGCACGCCCGGCGACCGCTCGGCTTTCAGCTGTCGATGCTGATCGCCCGTTTCGGGCAGGCGTTCACGGCGTCTTGTAGCTTGTCGCGCAGGTTCTCCGATGGATTCTCGTTGAGCACGTACAAGTACTCATCCTCCCGAACCTCGAACAGCTCCGGCGCCGCGAAGCAGCATAACGCATTCGATTCGCAGAGGTCGAAATTCACGACGATCTTCATACCGTCATCGTGTCGGAAATCGTGGTGCGCTACGAGACCGTACCGATGAGAGCATGTAGGCCACTACTTTTGGATGTAGAAGTGTCAACTACGCCAGTGGCACAGTCGCGAGCGTGGCCTAGACCAACTCGACAAGAGTTGCATTGGCCGTGCCCCCACCCTCGCACATCGTCTGAAGGCCGTAACGGATTCCCTTGTCGCGCATGTGATGAATCATCTTGGTCATCAACACGGTGCCCGATGCCCCGAGGGGGTGCCCTACGGCGATGGCTCCGCCCAGTGGATTCAGCACCCTGTCATTAACCCCGAAGTTCGCCTGCCAGGCGAGCGGCACCGAGGCGAACGCTTCGTTTACCTCGAAGACGCCGATGTCGGAAATGGTCAATCCAGTTCTGCGCAATAGCTTCTCGGTCGCGGGAATCGGTGCGGTCAGCATCTGCACCGGGTCCGAGCCGGCCACTGCGCCTGCGTGGTAGCGGACGATCGGAATCAACCCGAGCTCGCGGGCCTTCTGCGGTGTAGTGATCAGAGTGGCCGATGCGCCGTCGGAGATTTGCGACGCGTTTCCAGCGTGAATCACCCCGTCGGCTTGGAACGACGGCTTCAGCCCGGCAAGTGTCTCGACCGACGTCCCACGGCGCACGCCTTCATCGGTGACAAAGTCCGGCTTGTCCGGGAGCACGGCCAACTGACTAGCGAAGGCGCCGCGATCAATGGCGGCGGCGGCAAGTTCATGGGACCGCACCGAGTAATCATCGAGTGCACGGCGGCTCAACCCCCACTGCTTCGCGATCAATTCAGCGCCGACACCTTGGTTGAAGTCGCCGTTGGGAAAGATCCCCGATTCCAGGTCGGACTTGTAACGGCTACGCACCAACGGGCCGAACGGGCGACCGAGTTCGCGGCCGGCTCCCAACGGGACTCGATTCATCGACTCCACACCACCAGCAACGACGACGTCATAGTGACCGCTGCGTATCAACCCGGCCGCGAAGTCGACCGCGGACTGACTGGAACCGCATGCGCGGTTAACCGTCAGCGCGGGGATGGCCTCAGGCCAGCCGGCCGCCAGCACCGAGTATCGGCCGATCTGTGCGGCCTGATCACCGACCTGATTGACGCATCCCCAAATGACGTCGTCGACGACGGAGGCGTCGATTCCCGTGCGGCGCTGCAGTGCGCGCAGTACTTGAGCGGACAGGTCGACGGGGTGTACGTCAGCCAATGATCCGTTGCGCTTGCCAATGGGCGTGCGTACGGCATCGACGATGACAGCTTCAGGCATGGTTTTCCTCCAGGGTCGGGGTGGGAGGACGGTGCGCAGTACCGTCGAATGTCCTGTCGCTGGCCGGGTTTCGCCGCGACAGGCCCGCGTGTGGCGATGCTACGCCAGCCCGCGTGGAGCAATCGGGTGGCGCCAGTACCCCCCGGTGCGTTGTGCATCGAGGGTGGCAGTACCACTAATGGCATGGTCTGAATCTGTTCCGGAGCCCGTATTGGTGCGAACGTTCGACGTGACCAAGACGGAGTATGCGGGGAGAGAGGATGCTGCGTGGAAACGAACAACGGCAATTCCAATGTGCTCGTCGTTGGGGGTACAGGCAGCGTGCGCACGGTGACACTGAACCGCCCAGAGCGGATGAACGCCGTCAACGAGGAGTTGCACGGTGCGCTGGCCAACGTGTGGGCTGCACTGCGCGACGACGACGAGGTGCGGGCCGTGGTGCTTACCGGCGCGGGTAAGGCGTTCTCGGCCGGCGGAGATATGGAGTATCTCGCCAAAGTGTCTCACGATGACGAGTTCCGGTACCGCACCATGGCCGAGGCCCGTCGGATCGTCTCCGAGATGCTCGCCTTCCCCAAGCCGGTGATCGCCGCGGTAAATGGGCCGGCCGTCGGATTAGGTTGCAGTCTGGCGGTTTTGGCCGATGTGGTGTTCATCAGCGAAGGCGCCTTCATGGCTGATCCGCACGTGACCCTGGGGGTCGTGGCCGCCGATGGCGGCGTGTTGGCCTGGCCGCTGGTGACGAGCATGCTGCGAGCCAAAGAGTACTTGTTCACCGGTGATCGCATCGACGCCGTGGAGGCCGAGCGCATTGGTCTCGCCAATCACGTCGTTCCTTCTGAGGATCTGTTAACCAGGGCGTACGGCCTCGCCGAGCGGTTGGCAGATCAACCAAAACAGGCACTTTGGGACACGAAGCGCGCCCTCAACATGCATGTCAAAGCTGCTGTCGAGAAAGTGGTCGACTTCGCGTTCGCAGCGGAGAGCGAGACGTTCGCCCTACCGCAGCTTAAGGCTCAGCTCGCGGTTTACACGACCGACCGAAACATCAGCACCCCGAGTACTGCCGCCGCGAGGTCATGACGCGCGACGCGATCACGTCACAAGCACGGCCGACTACCAACGAAGGACCATCATGGACAACTCACTCAACTGGCTGGTTTCTGTCGACGACCACGTGCTCGAGCCGCCGCACGTCTGGCAGGAGAGACTGCCTCAGAAATTCAAGGAGGCCGGACCGCGAATCACGCGGGACGCCAACGGCGAGGCCTGGATGTTCGAGGGCAAACGCAAGGCCACGACGGGTCTGGCTGCCGCGGCCGGCAAGAAGCGCGAGGAGTTCAGTCCGGAGCCGGTGACGTATGACGACATGCGACCGGGATGCTACGAACCCAACGCCCGGATCGAGGACATGAACCGGGCCGGTGTGCTTGCGTCCCTGTCGTTTCCGTCGTTTCCGCGCTTCTGCGGACAGGAATTCACCGAGGCCGAGGATCGCGAGCTAGGGCTGCTGTGCGTAAAGGCGTACAACGACTGGATGATTGAGGAGTGGTGCGGCGCGGCCCCGGACCGACTCATCCCCATGGTCATCTTGCCACTGTGGGATCCCAAGCTGGCCGCCCAGGAGATCGAGCGCACGGCGGCTATGGGCGCCAAGGCGATCGCCTTCAGCGAGAATCCTTACCTGCTGGGACTGCCGTCCATTCACGATCCCAGCGGATATTGGGAGCCAATGATCGCTGCCGCCAATGACACCGGGATGCCGCTCTGCATGCACCTCGGCTCATCGTCGCAGCTGCCGTCGACGTCACCGGATATGCCGATGATCGGCATCATCGCGCTAACGCCGGTCGCCAGCACTGCCGCGGCGTGCATCGACTGGCTGTTCAGCCCGTGGCTGCCCAAGTACAAGAATCTCAAGTTGTGCCTGTCTGAAGGCGGTATCGGTTGGATTCCCTACGTGCTCGAGCGCTGTGACCACGTCGTTGAGGTACAGCGTGCCTGGGCGTCGAAAGGCAGCTTCGGCGGCGGCGATATGACCACCGGTGAGGTCGGGGAGCACAGTGAGACCGGCGGCCTCGATCTATCGGTCATGCCGTCGGAGTTGTTTCGTAAGCACATCTTTGGATGCTTCATCGAGGATCCCTTCGGCGTGGCGTCGATCGAGAAGATCGGTGTCGACAACGTGATGATCGAGACGGACTACCCGCATACCGACTCGACGTGGCCTAATTGCATCGAGGTGGCGCACAAGGAACTCGCCGGCCTACCGGACGACGTCAAGCGAAAAGTCATGCAGACCAACGCTGCGCGGGTGTTCAACTTCGAACTGCCCGAGCCGCCAGCGACACGCGAGTGAGCAAGCCCCGCCGCGGCGGGATGGACGTGTGGCTGTCGTTGCCGTTCCTCTCCACGGAGGGCATGGCCATGCTCACCACGGCAGCGGAAAAGGCCGGGGTGAGCGGGGTTGCGCTGTCCGAACACCCTGCTGTGCCTGCTGATTTCTCGTCGCCATATCCCTACGGTGACGGCAAACCGGTTGATCTGCCGACCGATACGTTGCTACCCGACCCGATCATCACCATCACCGGCCTGGCAGCTGCGACAACGACGATCCGGTTCATGACCGCTGTGCTTATTGCTCCGTTGCGGCATCCGGTGATGCTGGCCAAGGAGGTCGCCACTGCAGCAGCGATATCGGGTGGTCGCATCGACCTGGGAGTCGGTGTCGGCTGGCTGCGCGAGGAGTTCGAGGCGCTGGGCAATGTGTGGTTCGACACGCGTGGCGTGGTGCTCGACGAGATGTTGGGACTGCTACCGAAGCTGTGGACCGGAGCACCGGTGGCGCATCGCGGCGAATTCTTCGAGTTCGCCGCAGTCGCGGTGAACCCGACTCCACCGCAACCCCTTCCGATCTTCGTCGGTGGCACTTCCAAGACGGCCGCCCGCCGTTGCGCCGCGTTCGCAGACGGTTGGGTGGGAGCGAATCACTCGGTGAACGAGGTCGCTGAGGTGGTCGCGCGGCTACGGGAGGCGCGCACCGCCGTTGGTGCCGACTGCGGCCCATTCGTGATACGCACGGGTCTGCGCGGCTCGGTCACGCCAGTGAAGGTCGCCCAGTTG
Source organism: Mycobacterium sp. 050128 (assembly GCF_036409155.1). Classification (NCBI taxonomy): domain Bacteria; kingdom Bacillati; phylum Actinomycetota; class Actinomycetes; order Mycobacteriales; family Mycobacteriaceae; genus Mycobacterium; species Mycobacterium sp. 050128. The sequence continues at coordinate 121,137 of NZ_JAZGLW010000006.1, forward strand.
CGCGAGCTGGGCGCGGACTCACTGCTGCTGTCCCCGTGGCAGGTTGGTGAGCGGCACGAGTCCATCCACGACGTCGACGTCAGTGCGATCGCCGACGCGCTGCCAAATTTGGTCGACATGATCACGAGCGCATAGGAGCGATTCGACGTGAAGCGGACGATTTTCGAAGACGAGCACGACATGTTCCGAGACTCGGTGCGAACGTTCGTCCAGCGTGAGCTCACAACGAAATTCGAACAATGGGAGCGCACCGGGATCGTCGACAAGGCTGTGTTCGCGAGGGCGGGCGAGGCGGGAATCCTGGGGGTGTCCGTCCCGGAGCAGTTCGGCGGTGGCGGTCAGCACGACTTCCGGTTCAACGCTGTCTTCCTCGAAGAGGTATGTCGAGAAGGGGTGATGAGCGCAGGTCTAGGCATCTCCAACCATGTTGACGTCGTGCTCCCGTACTTCTTGAAGTACGGGACTCCCGCCCAGCAGGAATGCTGGCTACCAGGGCTTACCTCGGGGGAACTGGTCGGCGCGATCGCGATGACCGAACCCAACACCGGCTCCGACCTGGCAGCTATATCCACAACTGCAAGGCTTGAAGGCGACACCTATATCGTGAACGGCGCCAAGGTCTTCATCTCCAACGGGATCAACTGCGATCTCGTGATCGTGGTCTGTCGCAGCGGTAACGACGGCACCGCACGGCGAAACCTAAGCCTTCTCGTCGTCGAAGCCGATCGGGCGGGATTCTCGAGGGGGCGCAACCTCGACAAACTGGGACAGCACGCCGCTGACACAGCCGAATTGTTCTTCGAGAACGTGGAGGTGCCCGCGCACAACCTGCTCGGCGAGCAGGACCGCGGATTTTACCAGTTGATGGCAATGCTGCCGCAGGAACGGCTGTCGATCGCGGTGATGGCGTTGGCACACGCCCGCGCCGCCTTCGACGACACTCTGGCCTACTGCAAGGTGCGCCACGCGTTCGGTCAACCCATTGGGTCGTTCCAGAACTCGCGATTCCAACTCGCAACGATGCGGACCGAACTCGACGTCGCCCAGGCATTCGTCGACGCGCAGTTGATCGCTTATCTCGCCGGCGAATTGACGGGAGAGGAAGCCGCGCAAGCGAAGTGGTGGTGTGCCGACCTGAATAACCGACTACTCCAGACCTGCGTTCAGCTGCACGGCGCCTACGGCTACATGGAGGAGTGCGCAGTTGGACGCGCATGGCGCGACGGTCGGGCGATGTCGATCTACGGCGGTACCAACGAGATCATGAAGGACATCATCGGCCGCAGGATGCTGAGCGTGTAGTGGATCTGGGCACTCAGCACCTGCGTATCGACTGCCGCGACCGAACGGCGTGGTGCGTAGTCGACAATCCGTTGCAGCGCAACGCGCTATCGGATGCGATGTATGCCGGACTAGGACGTGCTATCCGCATGGTCGAGGATGACTCCGATCTCGACGCGCTCGTCGTGACCGGCGTCGACGACGTATTCATCGTCGGGGGGGACCCCGCGTCACACGCCAACGATGAAACTTCGCTTGGCGAAGACGACCTGCCGTTTGGGCTGTTACACCGCACTGGCATGCCGGTGGTCGCCGCGATCAACGGACACTGCCAGGCCAGCGGAGTCTGGTTCGCCGTGCTCGCAGATGTCGCTGTCGCTAGTGACCGGGCCCGGTTCCGCCTGCCGGAACTTCGATTGGGCGTCGCTGCACCATGGAGCTCGACGCTGCTGCCCCCTGTCATCGGATTGGCCCGAGCCAAGGAGCTGGCTCTTACGTCGCGCCCGTTCTCGGCCGGCGAGGCAATGGCAATGGGATTGATCGCGCGCGTGGTGCCACACGACGAGCTGCACGACGCAGCGGCTGGCATAGTCGCCGATCTCCTCGAAGCAGCACCGGCAGCGCGTGCGGCTTGGAAGGCGGCCGCCCACGAACACATCTCACCTGTGGGCGAGCACTTGGTGGAGGCGTCGATCAAGACCGCCGAGGCGAAGGAAGGATTCGCCGCATATGCCGACCGTCGGCCCGCATCGTGGTCGCTGCGGCACAACGGACGTGAGGAAGGACGGGTCAATGGTTGATGTTTGGTATGGATCCAACGACGATCTGAGCGTTGTGGGACTGCTGCGCCAACGCGCCGACGAGTTGGGGGATCGCACGTTCCTTGATTTCAGCGGCGAGCAGTACACGTACAGCCAGATCTGGGACCGTGCCGCGGGCTACGCGACCGGACTTGGCAAGGCTGGCGTGCAACCCGATCACACCGTGGTGACGATGCTCGACAACAACGTCGACGCCGTGACGCTGTGGTTCGCGGTGAACCTCCTCGGCGGGATCTGGGTGCCGGTCAACACCGCCCTGAAGGGCAGCTTTCTGGCTCACGTGGTTTCGGACTCCGGCGCGCGTATCGTGGTGTGCGAGTTGGACTTCCTCCAACGGATACGTGCCGAACTTGGCAACCTTCCGACGTTGGAGCGGATTCTGGTGCGCGGGTTGGTCGAGGCGAGCCAGATCGGCACGGTGTCGGTAGAGCCGCTGTCTGATTATCTGCTGGAACCCGACGAGACCGTGCACGTCTGGCGGGCCAGCCGTGCCACGGCGCTCATCATCTACACCGGAGGAACGACCGGTCCGTCCAAAGGCTGCGTCATCTCCAATGGCTACGTGTTCAGTTCCGCGCGCGGGTTCATCGAACAATGCGGTCGCGCTGAGGGTGAACTGAACTGGAGCCCGCTGCCCATTTTCCACTTCAACCTGGCCAGCGGCACGATCCTTGGAACCATGCTCCTTCGCAGCTCGGCATCGATCGCAGGCCGATTCTCGGTGTCGGGGTTCTGGCCGGAGATGCGCCGCACTGGTGCCACGGTGGTCAATCTGCTCGGGTCGATGGGTTCGCTGATCGCGCGGATGGACGAGGTGCCAGAGATGGCGGCGTGCCTAGGGCAGATCCGCGTGGTGCACGGCGCACCTTTTCCCGCTGAGCTCCAAGAGATCTGGCGATCCCGGTTTGGGGTACAGATGGTCGGCGGCAACACCTACGGGCTGACCGAAGCCTTTCCGCTGACCACACTGGCGGCCGGCTCGCCTGCACCGCCCGGCAGTTCAGGCAAGGTAAACATCGAGAGCTTCGACGTCCGGATCTTCGACGACGACGACTGTGAAGTACCCGTGGGTGAGGTCGGTGAGGTGGTGTGTCGGCCACGACGCCCCGGAGTGATGTTCGACGGATACTGGCGCCGCCCAGAGGCATTCGCCGCGGCGATGAACAACCTGTGGTTTCATTGCGGCGATCTGGGCCGTATCGACGACGATGGGTTCTTCTACTTCGCCGACCGCAAGAAGGACTACCTGAGGCGGCGCGGTGAGAACATCTCCAGTCAGGAAGTCGAGCAGGTCATTCTCGGCCATGACGCCCTGGCCGAGGCCGCCGTACATGCGGTGAAGTCGGACGTGACGGAGGACGATCTCAAGATAACGGCGGTACTCAAGCCCAACGCACGGATCTCGGAGATTGAGCTCTTCGAGTGGCTCAAGGAGCGTATGCCCTACTTCGCGCTACCACGCTACATCGAATTTCGGGATGCGTTGCCAGTCAGCGCAGTTGGTCGGATACATAAGTACCAATTGCGTGACGAGGGCTGCACACCCGCAACATGGGACAGGGAGCAGGCGGATGTGAGCTGGGACCGACGGTAGAGCTGCAGTGCTGCCCGACTCCTACGGCGGCGCGGCCGCGGTGATCGCCAACGGCGTATTCGTCGAGCATCACCGCATCCGAGAGCAGGCGTTGAGATCGCTCTTCCGCAAGCCGCGGCGCCCCTGACCGGCGCGCCACTGGCTACTAATGGGGCACAGGCGTGCGGGAGTCTGTCTTGACGTCGATCAGCAGGGGACCGCGGCGTCGTGCTATGGCGTCGGAGATCGCTCCCATGTCGCCGGGACCCTCGATGCGCAGGCCGGCGACACCGATTGCCTCGGCGATGTCGGCGAAGTTCACATGGCCGAGTTGGGCGAGGTCGTGGCCTTTGCCGATTCTGTCGGTGATCGCCAGTTCTGCCCCGTACGCGCTGTCGTTGAACACGACGACCACGACGTCGAGACCATAGCGGGCGGCGGTCAGCAGTTCCTGGAGTTCCATTGTCATTCCACCGTCCCCGACGGTGAGCAGGACGGGGCGGTCCGGGCGACCCACCGCCGCACCGATCGCGGTCGCCAGTCCGAGACCGATGGATCCGAAGTCCACCGTTTCGATGAACGCTGACGGTTCGGTCACGCGAAGCCACGCGTATCCCGGCAGCATGAACAGGCCAGAGTCCGAGACGTAGGTGCGCTCGCCGGGGAACACCTGGTCGAGCATCAGGGTCAAGTCCCGACCATCGATGAGATCGGTTTTGTAGGGCAGGTATTCGTCACGCGGGTCGAAGTCGGCCAATTGAGTGCGAAGGGTGTCCGTGCACAGTCCGCCTGAGCAGGTGAGTTCCAGTTCGTCAAACCACTCGACGAGGGTTGCGGCGGTGCGTTCGGCGTCGGCGTGCACCGCGACTGAGGCGTCCGCGTAGCGTCCCAAGTGAGCCGGCTCGAGGTCGACGTGGACGATGCGTTTGCCGTCCAGCAGCGAACCGTTGGCGGTGGTGTCGGGATTTAGGCTGGCGCCGAAGGCAATCAGACAATCCGAGGCCATGAGCGCGCTCAATGCTGCGCTGTGCGAAAGTGTCCCGCAGATCCCGAGATCGAACGGCTCTCCGCGGAAGAAGTCCTTGGCGCGCAGTGTGGTCGCGACCGGTGCGCCGATTCTTTCCGCCAGCGTCAGAATCGACTTTCGTGCGTTGGAGCGCACGGCGCCTCTCCCGGCGAGAATCACCGGCTTCCGCGCGGCCGCGATCGCGCCGGCGGCCAGGTCGAGTGCAGCGAGATCCGGTGCTATGGCTTGTGGTTCGGTGATCTTGATGCGGGACGGCGTGTACTTCGTGGCGCATCGTTGCACGTCGACGGAGACGTTTAGCACGATCGGTCGGCTCTCGGATCGCGCACGTCCCATCGCTCGCGCGACGCCGTCCGCTATCCCGTCGGCCGAAGTCACGTGCTCGAAGCCCGCCCCGGTGGTGGCGACGAGTGCGGGCTGATCGATGTGTTGACGGCCGTGCGGTATCCGGGCGTCGGTGTCACCGGCGAACACCACGACGGGAACGCGTCCACGCGCGAGGTGCGTCAGAGCGGTGATAGCGTTGGTCAGACCGGGTCCGTGTGTCACTGTGGCGACGCCGACCGAACCGGTCACCGCGGTGTAACCCCCGGCCATCAAGACGGCGCCGTCTTCACGGGCGGCCTTCACATAATGCACACCGTGAGACTCGCTCAACTCGGCGAGCACGTGGATGTTGCCTTCGCCGAGGACTCCGAAGACGATGGTGACATGCTGGTCGGCGAGCGCGCAGGCGAGCGCGACGTGGCCGAGGACTTCGTTGGACATTGGGGCCATGAAACCACACGCAGGCAGCGCGGAAATGGTTCCATCGGCTGCTTTTTCACCGCTACAGGGGTTGAGCTGATACCAGCATGAGCAGCGACTTGTGCGCGTCGCTCCACCAGCGCAGCATCACGGTGAAGGTAGGCAGGTCCCACGAGGAGGAAGACGTGTCAACGGTTCTCGATGTCGACAGCCACGAGATGGCGCCGCTGGAACTTTGGGGAGAGGTGTTCGGTGACGAGATCGCAAGTCGCATCAACGAAGTCGGGTTCGACATCCTGACTCGGACGCGGGCCAACCCGCTGTCGGTTCCCGGTCTGGTCGGCGACATCACTCCGATCAATCAGGAGACGGTGTGGCAGCTCAAGGGGGCCAGCGCCCCGTCGGCAATCGACCTGCGTCGACGGCCCGCGGTGCTCGACGAAATGGGCATCTCGCGTCAGCTAGTGTTTCCCACGTTCGGGCTGTTCGCGCTGATCTTGGTCAATGATCCAAATGCACAGGTGTGGTTGGGTTTCGACGCCGATAAGTTCGACGGTCGCGAGATCGGCCGACTCGCAGTTGCTGCGCACAACGAGTGGGCGGCCGAGATCACGCGGTCCACCTCCGATCGCGTGCGGCCCGTCGGGATCGTGATGACTGATACCTCGGTGGAATCGATCATCGACCAAGCGCGCAGTGCGATCGACCGCGGCATCAGGGCTCTGATGATCCCGGCCAATGTGCCGCCTGCCGGTGCGTCGCCGGCACACCCCCAGCTCGACCCGTTTTGGCGATTGGCGGCAGAGGCCGATGTCCCAGTTACCATCCACCTAGGCACCGACAACGGATTCATCACCACTTCGGCTTGGTCGAAGGGCGTTGAGGTATTCCACCCCTCGGACAAGTCGAGTATCGAACTGCCTATCGAGCCATACCGCGCCACCAATATCCACTACTGCGCGGAGAACATGGTGTCCACGATGGTGCTCGGAGGAGTGTTCGAGCGCCATCCCACGTTGCGTTTCGGCGCCATCGAATTGGCGGCCGGATGGGCCGGTCCGCTCGCCGACCGGCTGGACATCTGGGCCGCAACGATGTTCCGGTCCCGGCTGAAGGACACCCTGAGCATGCGGCCCTCAGAGTACTTAGCTCGCAACATACGGGTCACGCCGTTCTACTTCGAGCCGCTGGCACGTTACTACGAACAACACCCCAACGTGTGGTCGATGTTCTGCTACGCCACCGACTACCCCCACGTTGAGGGCGGCAAAGATTCTCGGACCGTGCTCGCCGACGCATTGGCCACCGCGCCGGCGATCGCCAGCGAACAGTTCTTCACCACTAACGGAGAGCTGCTGCTGCCGGACTGATCGGATGAAGGTGAGTTGACCGGTACGGCGAAACGCCGGCTGCCGTTTGGCGAAGCGCAAATACCCCACTAACAACAAAATTCAAGGCTGATATGACACGAATGACGGATACCGACGTACCGAACATCGGGGACGTCGAACGACTCTCCTCGAACTTTGATCATCTCGACGTCGGGATGAACTACACGGTGCTGCAACAGGTATACGCTCGCCTGAGCCACGGGTGCCCGGTGCCGAAGACGGACGCGCACGGCGGCTATGCACTCGTCACCCGCTACAACGATGTGGTCGAGGTAGAGAAGGACACCAAGACGTTCTCCTCGGCACGCGACGGCGTCATGCACCCCACGCACGAGGGCCGGCCACCGAGTATCCCCATCGAATTCGACGGTCCCGAGCACATCGCGTACCGAAAGCTGTTCATGGAGGTGCTCAGTGCGCCTCGTGTCCGGAAACTCGTGCCGTACCTGGAGGATCTCACCCATCGCATGCTCAACGCCTTCGCCGCAGGCGATGACGTGGACTTCGTGCAGAACGTGGCGGTACAGATACCGGTTCGCGCGGTCGGACATCTGCTGGGGCTCGGCGAGGACGCCAACGAACAAATGCAGGCGTTTGCCACCAAGGTGCTCGAGCACGCGGGAACGCCGAAGATGGTCGAAGCGCTCCAAGAACTCGACGGCCTAGCCGTCGTGCACTGCAATCAGCGTCGTGAACATCCCGGATCGGACTACCTGACTACGCTGGTGCAGATGGACTTTGGCGGTCGCCCGCTAACCGATGACGAACTGAAGAACATCTTCCGGACGTTCGTCTTCGCCGGATTCGAGACCACGGCACATGCGATCGGAAGCCTGGTTCACCAGCTTGTGGTTCGGCCTGAACTGCAGGCCGAAATACGTTCGGGCGACGTGACGTTCGAGGGAATCGTGGAGGAGGGCCTGCGGCTGCTTCCGCCCGTGCATACCATGTTCCGCACCGTCACCAACCCGACGACACTGAACGGCTGCGAGCTGTCCGAAGGAGAACGGCTGGTACTGCTATATGCCGCCGCTAATCGCGACCCCGAACGTTTCGATGATCCGGAGTTGTTCTGCCCCAGGAGAGTCAATCCGCGGCAGCATGTTGCGTTCGGAATCGGGCCGCACTACTGCGCAGGAGCGACCTTGGCGCGCGCGGAAATCCACGTTCTCCTCGAAGCACTTGCCAAGCGGCCGGAGCTCGAGCTGGTCGGAACTCCGCGTCACAATCCGCAGCTCATGATGGGGCAGATGATGGGCGTCGACTATCTGCCCGTGCGTTTCCGGACGGCGAACTAGCGATGCGCTCGGCGGTGCTGCACACACTGGGGTCCGATCTATCGGTGGAGTCGGTCGATCCGTTGCCGCCGGGCCCGCGGGACGTGATCGTGGAGGTGCGCGCGAGCGGCATCTGCCACACGGACCTGTCGATGCGCAACGGACTGTTTCCGACGATGTTCTCCGGACCGATGATCGGTGGGCACGAGGGCGCTGGGGTGGTGGCCGAGATCGGGCCGCAAGTGTCGCGAGTCGCGGTAGGCGACCGTGTCGTGGCTTCTTTTCGCCCCGCGTGCGGCACCTGCCCGTACTGCATATCCGGCCGCAGTCACCTGTGCGACGCACTCGGTGCGTTTCTCCGTCGGCCAAGGGGCACACGGCCTGACGGCTCGCAGGTAGTGGCGATGAGTGGAATCGGCACCTTCAGTGACACCTTGATCTGTGACGAGGCGTCGGTGGTCCGTATCGAGTCCGAGCTTCCCGATGCACATCTGGCGCTTTTGGGCTGCGGGATGACTACGGGAGTCGGGGCGGCTCTGTTCACCGCCCGTGTGCAGCCGGGATCCACCGTAGCCATTGTCGGCTGTGGTGGCGTCGGACAATCGGTCATCCAAGGTGCGGCTGTCGCGGGCGCTGCGCGCATCATCGCCGTGGACCCGGTGGCATCCAAGCGGGAGATCGCCCTGCGAATTGGCGCCACCGACGCGATCGACCCGACAACGGAGCCGGCCGTCGAACAGGTCAGGGACCTGCTGCGCGGTCGCGGGGTCGACTTCGCCTTCGACGTCGTCGGCGGGCCGGACACGGTTGCCGCGACCTACGGCATGATTGACAAGGGGGGAATCGTCGTGCTGGTCGGTTATGGGCCAATGGATAGTGAAATACGGCTGCCTGCTTTCGATCTCCAGTCTCAGGAGAAGACGGTGAAGGGCTGCGTTGCCGGGTCGGCGCAAGTTCGGCGCGATTTCCAGAAATTTGTCGATCTGATCGAACACGGTCGGCTCAAGACCGATGATCTTGTCTCCCAGGAGGTTTCGCTCGATGACATCAACCTGGCGATGAAGGCGATGTTGTCGGGCGATGTCGTGCGCAGTGTGATCACGACGTTCTGATCAAACCCAGGTCGGTCGTGACATCCGCTGGCACAGAGCAGATGCTTCGTGGCGCCGCGCCGGGGTCGCCGTGTTTCCTGCCTCTTGCGCAAATCGTCCCTCGACGGCCACTGCACGGTGATGCGCCGGATAAATTGGATGAGATCCTGCACCGCCGACTCACCACACGAAAGTGGTACCGCAGGCACTATCACCAGCCAGCACTTGGCGAGCGTTGTGGGCAGCCGTAGCGTCAGACTCGAAGCGTCGGAATGCGCCTTGAGCCAGCAGGTTGCCTGGCCTGTCTGGCGGTCGAGGCGCCACCGTCCAGCCCACAGAGAGGAAGTCCCCTCGATGCCGAAGTACTACAAGGTTGGCGACCCTGGCTTCTTCGATGCCATTACGCCCCCGCAGTTGCGGTTCGCTGGTGAGGCCACCCGAGAGGTAATGCCGGGCTGGGATCTCGGGTCGGTCGTTATGGGTGACGAACCCACCGATCCCGAAGCACCCGTCGTCTCGATGCTGAAGATCGCCCCCGGCGACACCCTTCCACGCCACGCCCATGACTGCTACCGCGTTGAGGTCGTCATTCAAGGGTCGATCACGTTGCCCGACGGCGACCTACTGCGACCAGGCGATATCATGACGTCGAGCCCGTGCGAGTACTACGGCCCCCACGTGGCCGGCGACTCGGGATGCCTGTCCGTTGAGATCTTCTCCTCGGCGCGCGGCATGCTGCCGATCAGCGACGCGAACGACGCGTACGCCGATGATGTCGCAACTAGGGTTCACGAAGCGACTTCGCGACTGCAGGGTCAGCCCTCGACCTCCACCACCTAACCGCAGCACCCCTAGCGGAACCGTTTCTCGCCAGCCAGCAAGGCGTGCGTGGTGACCCAGAAGCAGCCATTGATAGTTGGCTTGGGCAGGACGTTGCAAGCGAATTCGTCTACTGAACGTGCGCTGCGAGATTGCCTTTCCGCGGTCGAACGCCGAGGCGGCAGCACCGTGCTATTCGGCGGCGACGAGATATCGACCTGGATATGACGGCGCGGTGTCGGGTTTGGTGAAGAACGCGCTGGACTATGTGGAAGACATGCGTGTCGATCGGCGGGTGTATACCTGAATAACAACGCCGTGGGGATGCATCGGTTGCGCCTATGGGTGGCAGGCGGCGGTCGCTACGCTCGACTCGACTAGCTGCGGAGGATTGGTCACGCGCTGCGCGCGTGGCCTACTCCGCTCGGTGTGGCTATCAACTCGGCCCCTGGCTGTCTGGAACGAGGAGCGGACACTCGTGGACGAGACCTTATCTCCCAACTCGATCTGCTCGCGCAGGAACTGATCAATCCTGTCGGCAGGGTCGCCTGATGCTGTGATCGCATGCCAGCTCAGATGACGCGACGCCCGAGGTGCGACGGACGGTCACTGCGGCATCTTGAGGCCGACCGATGGGGCGGCGAGCAACATCGATTCGGCGAGCATCGACTGCGGTGGTTCCGGATGGTGGTAGAGCGCTGCGGCGTTGCCATAGCAGATCTTTTTGATCGTGTCGGTAGGCAGCGACTCCAACTCCGACCGGAAGAGCTCTTGGCTGTCGGGCCACGAACTGTCGGTGTGTGGGAAGTCGACTTCCAGCATCATCCGGTCCTCGCTGATCACGTCGAGTCGACGGAACGCCGAAGGGTCCTCGATCGAGGTGAACCAGAAGTTGCGATGTAGCACTTCCACGGGATGCGTGGTCGCACCCCGCCACGCCTCAGGCTCGGCATTCTTCTGCCGGTAGGCCCTGTGGAGTCGCTCCACGACCATGGGAACCCAGGAGATACCCGCTTCCGACAGAATGATGTGAATGTCGGGATAGCGCTGCGGTACCCCCGAGAAGATCCAGTCGACCACAGTCTCGATGCCGTTGAGCGGGAACAGCGCAACCTGTGCGGGCACGGGGGTGTCCGGTGACGGACAACTGATCCGGCCCGATGACCCGATGTGGAGATTGATCGCCGTTTCAGTGTCTGCGCAAGCACGCCAGAATGGCTCCCAGTGGTTAGAGTGAACACTGGGAAATCCTAGCTGCGCAGGGTTTTCCGTGAAGCTCACCGCGTGTACACCGCGTTCCGCATTGCGGTAGATCTCCTTGGCGGCGAACTCGGCGTCGGCCAGGAAGGCTAGCTGGCAGGGAATGAAGCGATCGGGATGTCCAGCGACCCATTCCTCGACCACCCAGTCGTTGTAGGCCTGCACGCACGCGAAACCGAGCTCCTTATCGGGCATCCGAGACAGAGTCGTTCCTGCGAAGCCCCACGTGATCGACGGAAAGCACAGCGACGCCCACACCCCGGCTAGGTCCATGTCCTTGACACGAGCGCTGGTGTCGTACACCGACGCGCGGTAGTCCTTGAGCCGCATCTTCATCGAGCGCCACTCGTTGATCGGACGGTTGGCGGCGCCGTCCATACCGCTGAAGAAGTAGAGCTTCTCGCCAATTTGCCAGGCCGGCCGGCCGTCGACGTCAACCATCCTCGGCGCGGCATCGCGGAACTTGGCCGGCAGCCCGTCGAACAACGTCGCTGGTTCGAACGCGTGATCGTCGACGGAGATCACTGGGCACCACACCGCCCTCGGCTCCGGCTCCGGAAGGAACGACAACTCGGCGTCGGGACCGAGCGTGAAGATACTCGAATCCGACAGCGAATCTTCGAGATCGCTAGGCATGGTGACCCCTTTTCCTTTCGTAGCCTTGGCCGCGGCTTTCCATGAAATTCAATGCGATTCGATCAATGGCACTTGTTTGGGCTCGGTGTAGGTCAGCAACCCTTCGATGCCGCACTCGCGACCTATGCCGCTGTGACGGAAGCCGCCGAACGGCGCATCGAAGCTTCCGCCCTCGCCGTTGACGAGCACCATCCCGGTTCGCAGGCCCTTGGCGATGCCCAGCGCTCGTTGCGAATTGGCGCTCCAAATGCTACCTGCGAGGCCGTATTCCGAGTCGTTCGCGATGGCCAGGCCTTCGGCGTCGCCGTCATAAGGAATGACGCACACCACCGGTCCGAAGATTTCTTCACGAGCAATCCGCATCCCGTTGTCCACTCCGGTGAACACGGTGGGTTCGACGTACCACCCGGTGGCAAGGCCAGGCGGGCGTCCGCCACCGACGGTCAGCTTGGCCCCTTCGTCCTGGCCGAGCGCGACGTAGCCCTCGACCCGCTCTCGTTGGCGCTGCGACACCATGGGGCCGATCTCGGTGGCAGGGTCAGTCGGGTCGCCAACTTTCAGGGAGGCCACCATGTCGCACAATGCATCGGTGAATTCATCTAGCCGCGTACGTGGCACAAGAATGCGGGTCTGATTGGTACACGTTTGACCGCTGTTGCGGAAGGCCGCGTCACGCAAGCCTGCCATGGTCGCTTCGACGTCGGCGTCGTCCAGGATCAGTGCCGCCGACTTGCCGCCCAGCTCGAGCGTGCAGCGTCGCAGGTCGCGCCCGCAGATCTCGGCGACGCGCCGTCCCGCCGCGGTGGACCCGGTAAAAGCCACCCGGTCGACGTCGCGGTGACTGATCAGGTGCTCCCCGGCTCCCCGGTCACCAGGGACGACGTTGAGCACGCCCGGCGGAAGGCCCGCCTCGTCGAAGACCTCCGCGAGCACGAGTCCGTCGATCGCCGTCTCCGGTGACGGCTTGGCGACCACGGTGCATCCAGCGGCCAACGCCGGCGCGATCTTCATCAGCATTAACGCCTGCGGATAGTTCCACGGAGCGATCGCCGCTACCACGCCGGCCGGGTCATGGATCACCGTGGCCGGCAGGCTGAGTTCCGTGCGCTGCTGCTCGATCTCAAACCGCCCGGCGAGAGCGGTGAAGTACGCCAGGATGTGTTGCGCTATCGGCCCTTGAGCGTTATGCGAGAAGGTGATCGGACTGCCCATCTCATCCGTGATGAGGTACGCGAGTTCGCTGGCTCGTTCGGCGAAGATCTCGCCCGCGCGTTGTAGATATCTGGCGCGTTCGGTGATCGGCAGCCCAGACCACGCGCCGTCATCGAAGGTGCGTCGGGCGGCCGCTACCGCACGATCCATGTCCTCCGGTGTTCCGTCCGGCGCATGTCCGACGACCTTGAGCGAGGCCGGCGAGACGATGTCGCGCGGTGCGCCGGTCGACGCGACCCACTGGCCGTCGACGAAGATCGCGTCGCGCTGACGCTCACCGCGCTCAGGGCGACGAGTTGACATTTCTTACCTACCTCACCAGATCGATTAGGTCACGCGATGTCGACGTCCGCCGCCTGTAGTCGCATCGCGAGCCGCCAGGTAGCGAATGCGCTGCCCCCGAGCCGAATGGTCACTGCTGGTGCGGTTGTCTTGTTGGCCGTTACGACATGTGGCTCGCGTCGACGGTCGGCGCCTCGCCTTTGCGCGATGTGATCACTAGCTTCACCGCGCGGACAAGCATGGTCAAGACAGATGGGTGGTGGCGGTACTGCTCTGCTTAGTGGCCGCAGGTGGGATAGCCAACACCCGGCGGGTAAAGGATCGAGCGCGATCCTTGGCTACGAAAAGATATGCAAGATAACGTGTTCGGGAGGCCGGGCCGATCGTCCAGGAGCACGGGCGCCATCGTGGCTGTCGAGTGTCCAATCCACACGCATGCCGGGTGAAGCAGGTGCTAACGCAACCACGATGGTGGAGTTCGCGGTGGATAGCGTCGCCATGAGACCGCCATCGATATCCCGCTCGTCTGCTCGCAGGCGGCCACGGCCATGGCGTACAAGGTGAACGCAACGGAGGTGCAGCATGGTGTTCGTACGTCTCGACCGGGGTGAAACCAAAGCTCGATGGCAGGCTGGCGCGGCGTGACAGTGACAGACGCGACAGTCTCGCTCACGACCGAGCCTGCGTTACTGGCGTCACACGTGGTGCTGGTGGAATCACGACACCTGGCTATCCCCACCGGAGTCCGGTCCTTTCTGCTTCCGGACGGACGTTGGACTCCCACGGATCTCCCCGCCGTGGTGATCCGCGTTACCGACGACGACGGCGTGCAGGGATTCTCCCTGCTGTGGTTTCAGCGTTCGGTCCAAGCACTCCCAGTCGAGGCGGCCTTACGGAACATCGCCAACGAGGTGTCTAATCACGTGTTGAGCGACCTGGCGGGAATCGACCGTGCTATCCGCGGTGCGACGACCTTTCTCGGCACTCAGGGCGTGAACGCCTTCGCCGCCTCCGGTCTCAAGATGGCCGTCGAGGACCTGGTGTGCCGTCGTCGCAACGCCAGCTTGGCCGACATCCTCGGGCGCACACGCGACCGTGTGCGCGCCTACCGGACCGGACTCATGCTGGACGCCTCGGTCGACGAACTGATCGAAGAAGCCGCGGCCAGTCACGCTCGAGGTGTCCGCGCAATGAAGATGATCGTCGGCAAGCCCACGATCGACGAAGACGTCGATAGGATCCAGGCGGTGAGAAGTAGCCTGCCCGCCGACACGACGTTGATGGTGGACGCGTTGCAGCGCTGGCACTGTGCCGACACCGCCTTGCTGGCTGCCGAGCGATTCTCCGACTTCGATCTGCGATGGATCGAGGACCCGCTGGCGCACGGCGACCGTCTGGGTTACCGCTCGCTGGCTCAACGATCCCCGGTCCCGATCGCGACTGGCGAAGCGCTCTTCACGCGTGCGGATCTCGACGGACTTCTCGTTGACGGCATTCGTTACCTCGTCGGTGAGCCCGAACGTGTTGGGGGATTGTGCGCGTGGAAGAACATCGCCGAAGCCGCACATGACTCCGGCGCCGCCATGTTGCCGCATCTGTATCCGCATGTGTCGGCGCAATTGCTTGCTACGCTTCGACAGGAGGAGGTTTGGCTGGAATACGTGCCTTGGTTCGATGCGCTGGTCGTCGAGGAGTTGGCATTGTCTGCTGATGGCACTTTCGAAGTGGGATCAGCCGCCGGATCCGGGTTCACGCCGTGTCCAGACGGGCTAGAGCGGTTCGCGTGCGGATCGTGGCACCGGCTGACCTGCTAGCCGGCCTGGCGCCACAGGTCGGATCGAGTATCGCGATGAACGAAACACTCTGCAGTGAACTGGATTTCGCGGTTCTAACGGTCATTGCGCACGTTCAGCCCAACCGCTAAATGGTGGTAGCACTACCACGTCAAACAGTGCTAATTCTTTTGACAGTGCGCTCGCCAGGACGGTGCAATCGAATGATGGCAACACCTTTCGTGGTAGCCGATGGAGGAGAAGTGTCGAGTCGGTGAAGTGAAGCCGATCCATCGGATCGACCTCACCGACGGGTTATCATGTCCGGCCGACACTGCGCTCCAAGGTGCGGACTTCCGGACCCACAATCGAAACTGCTGGACCGCAGGATGATTCATTGCAATGTCCGGCCCGTGCCGGCATCGCATCAGTGGTGTGAGGAGTGAGTATATGGATTTTGGCCCCGACTATGACATCAGTGATGAACTGGAATACGTCATGAACTGGTTCCCGTGGACTCTGCGTGGGGTCTATCCGCCACCAACGCACCCGCCGGAATGAGACTCCGCAGAGGACACTCCCCAATGGTCGCCTGGACCTCTGCGGTCCCGTCCCCTGCGCGAGGGGACTTCAGCCCCGTCGTGGCGGCCTCCGCCCGCGGACCACTGTGTCCCATTAGGGCAGGGCGACCACTACCCTGCGGCACTGGCGGCATGTGGGAGCGGGCGCGGTCCCCCCTCATTCAAGCTTGGTCGACGGGTGATGTACCGCCGTGCCGATGTCGAAAAGTGGCTAGAGCAGGCGGAGTCACCGCTTCAGCCTCCAGCATCAACAGCTCCCACCGGACCAAATCGATACCTATGATCACGGCCGGGTCGTCAGGTTCAAGGCCTTCGGCTCGAATCGCCTCGCGTTCAGTGTTGTCCATGCCGGCTTGGACGAATACCGGTGACCATCGGTTCCTCAGCGCGGGTACCAGTTCTCCGGAAGCCACCCGACTTCTTCCCCGGAGGACCACCCGACTTCGCCAAATAATCTGCTCCTCTTCGCTACATTGCGAACGTGGCGCTGTCCGACATCACCCGGGAATCAGTCCTGCAAGCGATGCGGGCGAAGGACGAGCGTGCGCTCGGCTTGCGTACGCCGCGCGCTTCGTGTTACCGCTCTCTCACCTGACTGGACGACGCCGCTTCTCTCATAATACGTGCCAAAGGTGTGCAATTGGTGGGAGACACCGCCCGTCGGTCGCCAGCTTACGGCCTACGACGAGATGCGTCGAAAGGTCACGGTCGCCGGACAAACGGGACCCTGTTCGTGTCGAGCGGTTTGAGCTTCACTGGTTACACCGATGGGCAGAGCAAGGAAGTCGTCGAGGGAATGCTCTCCACCGGAGACACCGGACACTTCGACGAAACGGGCATGTGGTCCATCGACGGGCGCGACGATGACATGATCGTTTTCGGCGGAGAGAATGTCTTCCCACTCGAAGTCGAGAACCTTCTCGACGGCCACCCGGATATCGTCGAGGCCGCGGTCATCGGCGTCAACGACGCCGAGTTGGGAAAACGACTGCGCGCCTTCGTCGTTGCGCGCTCAACCCCGAGCCTGAACGATGAAGAGCTGAAATCCTATGTTCGGTCTCGTCTTGCCCGGCACAAGGTGCCGCGCGATGTGCTGTTCGTGGACGCGTTGCCACGCAACGAGACCGGGAAACTTCTGAGGGCTCAGCTGACGGATACTTGAGAAGGACAGGGGGCCACATCACGAAAGAAGGCTGCCGCTATGACTGAGCAGGCCGAATTGGCCATGGGCGTGCGTTTGTCTGCGACGCCGAAAGGATAGTCATGGACCTGGCAGCTGTGTGGCCGCTACGAGTACCGAAAGTGCTTGGCGCACAGCGCAACCCCTGGCCATTTGGTTTCCTCGGCCGTCATCTCTGACGAGCGTGCCCGCCCCCTGCGGATTGCAGCCCGATACACCGCAGGAAAGCGCTAGGGCTCCGTACTCGTCAAAGCTGGCGGGCTGAGGATCGCCGAATAAGCCCGACCCGCGGCGGTTGGCGCGGCGTTTCGCATATGCCCCCAACCGGGGGTGGGTCGCCTTGGTCCAGGATGAGCGGTCACATCTTTCGGCGCTGTCGGTTCGTTGTCCGCTTCGGCTGCTGGCGGTGACCGCGATTGCCTCCATCGGGTGGCCCAAAGAGTCTGCGGTACGCCTTGGTATTCATGCCTATCTCTTCACCCGTTGACCGTCGAGATCGACAGGCGCAAGGCAGAGTTGATGTAGTCCAGCTCTGGCCATCTGCGGGTCGCAAGTCATGGTCTTCGGTCATCTTGGTGCTTTGGTTCTCCACCTTGGGTTTGAATGCGCTAGAAGCGCCTTGAACGACGCCCGCTTGTTGGTGGGACGTAGATGCGCTTGAGAGCTATATCAGCGTTCATGCCGTCAATACCAAGTGCGACAACGTAACCCGCCACGAATGTGTACGTATTGCCCGCCGCCAGCAGCTTGTCGATTGGCGGAAAGTAGTGCGCGGCAAAGTATCGCTCACGGTCGCGTTGGTATCCAATGGTCGGCGCGGGTCTGCGGATTGCAATTCGGCGATTGTCCCACTGGCTACCGACATCCTTCGGCAAGTCGCGCACAGTAGCCTCTCGGCCTTGGCGTCTGACCCCTCATCGGTGGCGGGAAACCGAGACCGCTGACCAGTTAGGCCATACCATCCAATCCGCCGGTGCCGGCATGTTGCCCTCGGAGTCATCGGTGTTGATGACCAGGTCAACCAGCCGCGGTCGTAGTCGAAGTTGTGGTCGGCCACGCCGAAGTCCAACTTGTTGTTGGCCCACGGCCAGCAGGTGGCGCTGTCCACCCGCTAGGCGCCGGTGTGCTGGTCGCCGGGTGTGGAGCGACAGCTCCCGCATCTGTGCTATACAGTCGTACAGTGTCTTGTCACCCCCGGGCTGACCACCATGAGGAGGTGCCGTGCAGCTGCACTTCGATGCCGATGTCGAAGCCTTTCGGGCTGAATTTGTGGACTTCTTGACCGAGCACCTGCCTAACGAAGCCGAAGCCGCGGGGCAGCGCCCTCGCTCTAGTGCCGACGTTCCGCCGTGGGCCCGTCGGTGGCAACGCCTCCTATTCGACAACGGGTGGCTGCAGCCCGGTTATCCGCCTGCCTTTGGCGGTCGGAATGCGACGGTTGTCGAGCAGTACGTGTACTTCCAGGAGTTGTCAAGAAGGCGCATCTATCAAACATTCAACCCGCAGGGTGTCGGGATCATCGCCGCATCGCTGATCCAGCACGGCACCACCGATCAGCATGCACGCTGGGCGGTGCCCATTTTGCGGGCCGAGATCGTTGCCGCCCTGGGGATGAGCGAACCCGGAGCTGGTTCGGATCTCGCGTCGCTGCGTACGCGAGCGGTGCGCGAAGGGGACCATTTCGTGGTCAACGGGCAGAAGGTGTGGACGTCGGGAGCACACGACGCAGACGTTCTGTTCACCTTGGTCCGCACCGACGCTTCCGCGCCCAAGCACAAGGGGATCAGCGTCCTGTTGATTCCGACTGACACGCCGGGGGTGACGCGACGTCCGTTCGCCTCGGCGTGTGGGCTCGACGATGTTGACTTCAACGAGGTGTTCTTCTCCGACGCACGGGTGCCCGCCGACAATCTTGTGGGCAACTTGAACGAGGGCTGGACGGTCGCCAATTCCTCACTCGGTCACGAACGGACCTTGTTGTGGCTCAGCTACGCCGATCGGCTGCAGGAGTTTCTCGATGACTGGACACCGAGCAGCGCCGTCGACCGTGACGCCTACGCAACTCTCGCCATGGACACGTGGTCGCTACTCCTTCTCGGATCCGCAGAGCTGGCGCGCGATGCCCGCGGGGCTGCCGACCCCGCGTCGATGTCGGTTCTCAAACTGCTTGGCTCGGAGGCTATTCAAACAGCGGCACATGCGGCGCTCACGACCGCTGGCGTCGAGGGGCTGCGTCATTCGGGCCAAACCAGTCCGTTCTCGCCTTATCATCTGGAGGCCTACACCAGCAACTGGTTCGACCGGTACCTGCGCAGCTTTGGTGCCACCATCGCTGGCGGTACCTCCGAGATTCAGCGCAACATCATCGCCCAGCGCGTCCTCGGATTGCCGCGCGGATAGATGCAATTGCTCCAGTGACCGGGTGTGCGAATGTGTTTGGTGCTTTTTGAGTTCGGCCACTGGCGCTTAGCCGAACTGTGTGATCCCACCGTCGACGACGAGTGACTGCGCGGTGATGTAGGCGGACTCCGCGCTCAGCATGAAGACTGTTGCGTAAGCGATGTCCCACGCACTGGCCTGGCGGCCGAGCGGCCAACGGATCTTCGTCCTCCCGGTTACAGTGCTATCGCCGACGCGGCCGAGCGGGGTGTCGACTGGACCGGGAATGACGTAGTTCGCCCGGATGCGCCGCTGTGCTCCTTCGAGGGCCACATGACGAGTGAGTCCGAACAGGGCCGCCTTACTGGAGTCGTAGGCGGGAAATCGGGTGCCTGCCTTCAGTCCGGCGGCCGAGCCGATGAACACGAATGCCCCGTCGTCGTCGAGCAGGGGCATCGCGGCCCGGGCTATCAGGAAGTGCGACCGCACGTTGACTGCGAAGATGTCGTCCCACAGTTCGGGTGTTGTGCCCTCTAGTCCTTTGCCTTCTCCGTACCCGACGTTGGCAACCACGCCGTCAATGCCGGCCAGCTTCTCGTTTGCTTCCTCGACGAGTCGCTTGCACGCGCTGGCATCGCGAACATCTGCGACGACAGTCACTGCCGGGGAATTGCCCTCCTGCTCAATGAGATCCGCGGTGTGAGCCGCGGCATCCGCGTCGACGTCGACACAGGCGACGCGTGCGCCTTCCCGGGCGCATAGCACGGCGATTGCGCGACCATTGCCGATGGTGACCTCAGGGTCGGGCGATGGCCGCGTTCCCGCGCCGACCACGATGATGCGCCGGCCCTGGAGGCGCCCACGCCCAGCAGCAGTGCCAGCTGATTCGGGAGCAAGGGTCATAGGCCGAACGTAGCACCGATGCTGTACATCTGTACAGTCGTTATATGACTGTGGATGCTCGCACTGGCGACGGCTCCCGCCTGGCGCCCCTCTCGAACGATCAGTGGGGGGCTGAACATGTGGACGCATTGCGCGATGCCTTCCCGGACAAGGCCATTGCCGCGTTCCAGCAGCCGGGTCTTACACCCAACGTGCTGGCCACGATGCTGCACCACCCTGCGCTGGCTGGTCCGTTCAATCGGTTCGGCAACGTGCTGTTGCAACAACCCGCTATCGGCCACCGCGCTCGTGAATTGATGCTGTTGCGGGTCGCGTGGCGTACCCGCGCCCAGTACGAGTGGGTGCATCACGTCCGGCTTGCCGAACGCTACGGCCTGACACCAGGCGATATCGCCGCGATCGCGTCAGGTACCTCCGAATCGTGGACACCTCTGGAACGCGACCTGGTCGCGGCAGCCGACGAACTTCTGGACCACTACCGCATCGAGGCGGATACCTGGAGCCGTCTTGCCGAAGTGCTCGATGAGCGCCAACTCGTCGAATTGCCTTTCATTGTCGGCACCTATACGTGCCTGGCCATGGCATTCAACAGCTGGGGTCTGCAAGTCGAGGACGGCGTCGACACGAGCGGCGTGCCGCCACTGCCAACTTCCCCCTTCATGCCGTCGCCTTGAAAGCACGGGAAAAAGGGCGGCAGGTGAGATTCGACTACTTCATCGACGGAGCTGGATGGGGCCGAAAGCGTACTGGCCAAACTGCTTTCGGACGATCCAAAGCTGACGGAGCTATTTGGCGGCGACGCCGGCGCCCACCGGCAGCGTTGCTCCTGTGATGTAGCGCGCCGTGTGACTGATCAGAAACAACACGGCGTTAGTGACGTCGCTGTGTTCGACGTCGGGCACCGTCAATGGATTGCCCGCCGTCGGGCTCGGGTCGACGATGCGCGTCATGCGCTCGTCGAAGATCACGGGTGTGGTGGCGTCGCCGGTGGGATCCACCGAATTTACCCGGATGTTGTGCTCGGCATAGGCGTAGGAAGCAGACCGCATCAGCCCGACCACCCCGTTTTTAGATGCCGCGTACGCAAAAGCGGCGGCGCTCCCGTCGCCGCCACGGCCGACCAGGCCCTGCACCGAGCTGATCAGAACCATCGTTCCGCCGTTGCCCCCGCGGATCATTGACGGTGCCGTCGCGGCGATGGTGTGCCACACGCCGAGGAGATTGGTGTCGACGACAGCGTGGAACACTTCCTCGTCGAGCGGATCGGTCAGACCCATTCCGACAACGCCGGCGTTGGCCACCACGACGTCGAGCTCTCCGAATTCGTCAATGCCCGAATTGATCCCGGCCTGCAACGCGGCCAGGTCGCGGACGTCGGCGACCACGGCCTTGATCCGCCCGCCGGCCTCGCGGACCAATCGGGCGGTCTCGTCGAGGTCTTCGGAAGTGGCCAGCGGGTAGGGGATTGCGTCGATGTCGGCACACCTGTCGACGGCAATGACATCGATACCCTCGGCGGCGAGAGCAACGGCATGACTGCGGCCCTGCCCACGGGCGGCGCCGGTGACGACCGCGACACGGTTCTTCGTCGCGCTCATGTCAGGCGATGATCGCCGGCATGCTGTCCCAGCCGCGCACCGTCGAGGTGCGCGAGCGTCGCGCCCCGGCCATGTCGATGTCCCATTCTGGCCACCGCTTGAGCACCTCTTCGAGGGCCACTCGACCCTCCAGGCGGGCCAGCGGAGAACCGACGCAGAAGTGCGCCCCGCGGCCGAAGGTGAGGTGTCCGCCCGGCTTGCGGTGGATGTCGAACTTGTCTGGCTCCTCGAAGTGCCGTTCGTCGCGGTTGGCCGATGCCAGCATCAGTAACAGGGCGCTGCCAGCCGGAACCACCTGGTCTTGGAAGGTGACGTCGTCGGTCGTGACGTAGCGCGCGACGTGCGGGCCGGGCGGTTCGTAGCGCAGCAGTTCCTCAATGGCCGTCGGGATCAACCCGTGATCCTGGGCCAATTCCTTGCGCTGGTCGGGATGTTCGGCCAATACCTTGCCCATCCAGCCGAAGAGGCGACCGGTCGTTTCCACACCCGCGCCGGCAACGACGGCCAGGAACACGATGAGTTCCTGCTTGGTCAGTTTGCGGGTCGTTCCCGTCTCGTCTTCGAATTCGACGTTGAGCAGTTCGGTGATCAGATCATCGGATGGGTTCTTCTCGCGCCACTCGACGTATTCGCCGAACATCTCACCAGTGAAGTAGCGATCCTTTTTGATTTCCATGGGCTTGCCTGGCTCGTTGCGGAGCACCTGGTTTGCGTGCTCGCGGACCGCGGGCTGTTCGGCATCGGGAATCCCGGCCAGCATGCCGATGGTGCGCATGGGAAGTTCGGCGCCAAGGTCTTGTACGAAGTCGAATCGACCCCCGCCGACGAGGGGATCGAGGCACGCGATGCAGAAGTTTCGGACCTTGTCCTCGATCGCGCGCATCTTCTTCGGGGTGAACGCACGGGACACGATGGCGCGGTGAATGGTGTGAAGCGGTGGGTCCTCGTTGATGAAGATGCCCGGCGGCATCACGGGATCCGCCATGACCACTTCGAGGATGTCGCCCTTAGCAGAGCTGAGTCGCGCCGTGTCCTTGAGCGCGGAATCTACGTCGGCGTAGCGGCTCACGCCCCAGAAGTCATGCCGATCGTTGTAGTAGACCGGACATTCATCTCGAAGGCGACGGTAGGTGGGATAAGGATCGAGGTCGATGTCGAAGTCCCATGGGTCGTAGTACAGATCGCTCAACGTCGGCTCCTCGGGGCTGGTTTGGCATGCGTGCACCGGGCGTATGCTATACGACCGTACAGGAGCCGGTCTTCGGCGGGCAACCATGCGATATCGCCACGTGGAACTCGGCATATGCTATACGATCGTACAACCCAGTTGGTGACCATTGAAGTCGGCTGGATACGAACTCGAGGAGTGTAATGAGCAGTCGGTTCTCGCTCGATGGACGCGTTGCGCTCATAACTGGCGGTGGTACGGGCATTGGCCGAGCCGCGGCTCTGGTGCTCGCCGAACACGGGGCTGACGTTGTGTTGGCCGGCCGCCGTCCCGACCCGCTTGAGTCCACCGCCAAGGAGGTAGCCGCGTGGGGGCGACGCGCCTTGCCTGTTTCGACGGATGTCACCACCGCCGAGGCTTGTCGTAAGCTGGTCGACGCCACTGTGGCCGAGTTTGGCCGGCTCGATGTGCTGGTGAATTGCGCTGGCGGCGCCGAGACCAAGTCGATCCTGAAGTGGCCGGACGACGACTTCGAGAACGTCCTCGCCTTGAACTTCAAGGCCGTGTGGCATCTTTCGAAGGCGGCTGCGAAGCCGATGATGGATCAGGGCAAGGGCGCGATAGTCAATATATCCTCGGGCGCAAGCCTTCTGGCCATGCCGCAAGCCGCTCCCTACGGCGCCGCCAAGGCTGCGGTGAACAACCTGACTGGATCCATGGCGGCGGCATGGGCGAAGAAAGGCATTCGCGTGAACGCCATCGCCGTCGGCGCCGTCCGGGCGGCCACATTGACCGACGACGCGGCGCGCTACGGATTGGATCCCGAGGCTATTGCGCTCAGTAATGGGCTTGGTCGCCTCGGCGAACCAGACGAAATCGGCTACGGCGTGCTTTTTTTCGCTTCCGACGCGTCGAGCTTCTGCTCGGGTCAGACCCTCTACATGCACGGCGCGCCCGGACCCGCTGGCGTCTGACCGCCTTGTGCGCTGGGTACCACGTACGCTATACAGACGTACAGCATGCACCGGGATGGTGACCACAAACCGACGGGATGGTGTGGATGTGAGCCGAGTAGCGGTGGTGACCGGTGGCGGATCGGGCCTGGGGCAGGCGATCAGCACCAAGCTCGCCGCAGATGGTCACCGGGTGGCCGTCATGGACGTCAATGTCGAAGCGGCGGACAAGGTGGCCGCGGAGGTACGGGCAGCCGGCGGCAACGCGCTAGCTGTGGGTGTCGACGTCTCCGATGAAACCGCCGTGGACTCGGCCTTCGGTACGGTCCGAGGCTCCCTCGGCCCAGTGGCGATCCTCGTGACGAGTGCGGCGATCGCGGGCTTTACACGCTTCGACAAGATCACCCTCACCGAATGGAACCGGTACCTCGCGGTCAACCTCACGGGCACTTTCTTGTGCGTCAGAGCCGCGTTGTCGGACATGGTCGCCGCCGGGTGGGGCCGCATCGTCACCATCTCGTCAGCAGCCGGTCAGAGAGGCGCCCCCGCACAGGGCCACTACGCGGCCACGAAGGGCGGTGTCATCGCAATGACCAAGACACTCGCCCTGGACTATGCGGCCAAGGGCATTACGGCGAATACGGTCCCGCCGTTTGTGATCGATTCGCCGATGCTGCGTGAACAGCAGCGCGAAGGAAAGTTACCGCCGGCCGAGCATCTCGCCAAGGCGATTCCCGCACGCCGGCTGGGGTCTGGTGACGACGTTGCCGCCGTGTGTTCGTTCTTGTGTTCGGAGGCGGCGGGTTACGTCAACGGACAGGTCATCGGTGTCAACGGCGGCGCCATCATCTGAGGGCCGCGGCGACCGAATGCGCGCACACGACAATGGAGTACGTGGAGGAATGACGTGAGAGTACGAGTAGACGGCTCGCGCTGCCAAGGACACACGCTGTGCGCGATGATAGCCCCGGACTCCTTCGAACTTGATGACGTCGATGGGCACGCCCACGCCGCGACCGACGTCGTCGCCGGCGAGCAGCACGACGCGGTCGCAGAGGCCGCGAAGTCGTGCCCCGAACAGGCCATCGAAATCGTCGTGGAGGCGTCGGATCGCAGCCGTGCGGTGAGAAACGGCGCGGCGCAATGACCCCCGACCACGACGATTCCCGCACCCCGTCGTCGGCCGCGCGCTATCACTTCGACCGGCATGCCCCTGACTACCGGATCAACTTCCTCGACATCACCCATGAGATGCATCGCAGATGCCCGGTCGCATGGACGGACACCTACGACGGGCACTGGGTGGCGGCGGGCAGCGACGAGGTCTTCGAGCTCGCTCGTTGTCCGCATGTGTCCAACGACCACGACGTCAACCATGAGCGGCGCGGGTACAAGGGTATCTCCATCCCGCTCATGGTGGAGGCCGAAAACTTCCGCGGCGGAATGCTCGAAATGGACGATCCCGAACACCGCGACTACCGTACGGCGCTCAACCCCTATCTCTCGCCGGCCGCGGTCAAGCGCTGGGGACCGTTCGTCGACGAGATCGTGCGCGCCTGCATCGACGACCACATCGATTCGGGCAGCATCGATTTCGTCGACGACCTTGCCAACGTCGTTCCTGCGGTGCTCACGCTCGCCATGCTCGGGGTGCCGCTCGACAAGTGGACCATGTACAACGAGCCGGCCCACGCATCGATCTATACGCCGCCCGATTCACCCGATGCGGCGCGCGTCCGCGAGCAATACACGGCGATGGGCATGGACCTATTCGCCAACCTGGTGGAGATCCGGGAACAGCCTCGCCCTGGGATCATTGACGCGTTGGCCAAGTTGCGCCTCGACGGTCAGGCGCCGCCCGACATCGAGTTGATCGGGATGTTGAACCTATTGATCGGTGGCGGATTCGACACCACCACCGCCCTGACCGCACACGCGTTGGAATGGCTTTCCCAGCATCCCGACGAACGTGCACGGCTCAGCCGTGACCGCGAAACCCTGCTGAACCCGGCCACCGAGGAGTTCCTGCGCTATTTCACTCCCGCGCCGGGCGATGGTCGCACCGTCGCCCAGGACATCGAACTCGGCGGCATCGCGTTCAAGGAAGGTGACCGATTGTGGCTGTCCTGGGCGATGGCCAACCGCGACCCGGCCTTATTCAACGAACCCGATGCCGTCATTCTTGATCGGAAGGGCAACCGCCACTTCAGCTTTGGCCTGGGCGTGCACCGATGCATAGGTTCCAACGTCGCACGGACCGTATTCAAGTCGATGCTGACCGCGGTGCTCGACCGGCTGCCGGACTATCAGTGTGAGGCTGAGGGGACCGTGCACTACGACAGCATCGGCGTAATCCAAGGAATGAAGCACCTTCCGGCCACGTTCACCCCCGGCCGCCGCCGCGGCCCCGGGGTTTCCGAGACAATCCCGCGGTTGCAACGTGCCTGTGACGAACAGGGTTTGGCCCGTCCCATCACCGAACTCAAGGAGTCCGCGAAGATCGCGGAGTGAATCGAACCCGAAGCCGACCGCGCACTCATAAGGAGAGATTGATGTCCGAACACAGCACCGTGGCCTTGGTGACGGGAGCCAGCCGCGGAGCGGGCGCAGGCATCGCCAAGGCGCTGGGGAGCCACGGCTGCACGGTGTACATCACCGGCCGGACCCGCAGCGGCGATGGATCCTCGCTGAATGGCACCATCGACGAGACCGCCGCGCAGGTGACCGCGGCCGGTGGTCGAGGCGTCGCCGTACGGGTCGACCACGGCAACGACGTCGACGTCAAGGAACTCTTCGACCGGATCCGCGACGAGCAAGGCCGCCTGGACATCCTGGTGAATAACGCCGCCATCATCCGCGACGAGATGATGGGCCGAACGAAATTCTGGGAGGAACCACTCAACGTCGTAGACACCCTGGACGTCGGAGTGCGCAGCAGCTACGTGGCCACCGTTTACGCTGCGCCACTGATGATTCCGCAACGCAAAGGGCTCGTCGCCTTCTCCTCGTCGTCGGGCTCGGTCCACTACGCATTCGGACCCGCCTACGGCGTGCCGAAGGCCGCCACCGACAAGATGGCCGCCGACATGGCTTTCGACTTCCGCGAGTTCGGCATCGCCGCAGTGTCGATTTGGATGGGCTCGCTGCTGACCGATCGAGTCAGGAAAATCATCGCGAGCAAGCCAGAGAAGTTCGGGCACATCCTCGACACCGCCGAAACACCGGAACTGACCGGCCATGTCATTTGGGCGCTGTACAACGACCCTGAGTTGATGACGCTAAGCGGTCAGACCCTGATCGGCGCAGAGCTGGCGGTCAAGTACGGGATTCAAGACGAGGGCGGTCGTCAGCCACCGTCCTATCGCGACATGTTCGACGTCCACCCGTGCCAGCAATTCCCGCACATCATGCGATGACCACGGAAAGGCTTGCCGTGCAACCCCATCGATCAGGCGCACACACGCTGAGGAGTGAGCGCCTGATCGATGCGGCAAGAAATGCCACCGGCTTGGACAACTTCGGGGAGGATGGTTGGCGCGAAGGGCTCGACCGGCTGGTAGATGCCCTCGTGACGGAGGCGGCGCTCAACGACGTCGGTGTGGCCGCGGCGTGCAAGGAGCTGAAGTACCTGCTCATCGCCCGACTAGGCGTAGTGGCGTACCGCAATGCTCATCCCAATATCGCGGCGGCCGACGTCGTCCCGCCGGTGGTGATCATCGGTCAAGCCCGGACGGGCACTACCATCTTGCACGACCTGCTGGCCCAAGACCCGGCCGCGCGCGTACCCCTCACTTGGGAGGTAGAGCGGCCGTGCCCGCCGCCGGAGACGGCCAGTTACACGACTGATCCGCGGATCGAGGCCGTCGACGGGCGGATCGCCGCGATGGGCACCGTAATGCCCGACCTCTTCGGGATGCATCCGATGGGTGCGCAGTTAGGGCAGGAATGTGTGTGCATCACCGCATCCGACTTCCGCAGCATCTTGTTCGCCACCGAATACCGAATTCCCTCCTACGCGCGATGGCTCTTCGATGAAGCCGACCACGAGTCCGTTTACGGATGGCACCGAACATTCCTGCAGCACTTGCAATCTCGCCACCCCACTGGTCGGTGGGTTCTCAAGTCGCCCGGTCACATTTGGACACTGGGTGAAATGACCGCCGCCTACCCCGATGCTCTACTCGTGCAGACGCACCGTGACCCGCTGCGGATCATCGCTTCGGTAACGTCGATGTACACCACGTTGCGTGGCGTCACCAGCGATGTAGTCAATCCCCAGCAGATCGCATCGGAATGGGGCGAGTACATCCTTGACGGACTCGACCGGTCGGTGGCAGCCCGTGCGAACGGAACTGTGAGCTCCGCCAACGTGATTGACGTCAACTTTCGAGATTTCGCGGATGATCAGGTGGGAACGGTCGAGAAGGTCTACGACCGCTTCGGACTTGAGTTCACCGATGCCGTTCGCGCGCGGGTCGCCGACTTCTTGACCAATCATCGCCAGGACAAGCACGGCGGCCACCGCTATACGTTCGCGTCTACAGGCCTGGATTCGGGGGAATGGCGTGAACGGGCCCGCCGATACCAGGAATACTTCGACGTGCCATCGGAGAGGCTGGACTGATCATGTCCAATGAGACGCTCTGCAACCGTGTCCTTTTCATCGCCGGGGCTGGACCGCAGATTGGTGCTGCGACAGCCCACATCGCGGCACGGGAGGGTGCGTGTGTCGCGCTGGCCGCGCGTCGCCTAGAGGTTGCCGAGGAGATCGCAGATTCGGTAAGGGCGGCCGACGGCAAGGCCATCGCGGTTCGATGCGACGTCACCTCCGACGAGGACGTGGAGAGCGCACTCGACGCCACCAGGTCCGAGTTCGGCGTCATCGACCGAGTCTTCTTCAATGCCGCGTACTACGACAACCGACAGGCATCCATCGACATCGACGATGACGCATGGGACACCTCTATGGACGTCAACCTGAACGCGGCCGTTCGGATCGCGCGGCGCACGGTGCCGGCGATGATCGAGCACGGCGGCGGGTCCTTCGTGTTCACGTCGTCGGCGGCGTCCGTCGTGGCCGGCGATACACGTTTCGGTTACCAGGTGTCGAAGGCGGGTTTGAACGCCGTCACCCGATTTGTTGCGGGAAAATATGGAAGGCAGGGCATTCGGGCCAACGCCGTGCTGCCGTTCGTCGTCGAGGGTGCTGTCGGTGCAGCTGCGGCGTCACTGAACTGCATCGGCCGATCACCGACCGCCGAAGAAATCGGTGAAGCCGTGGTCTTCCTCCTGTCGGACCGTGCAGCCGCAATCACTGGTCAACTGATCCACCTCGACGGCGGTCTCTTCGTCCGAGCCCCCTGGCCGACGCCGGCATCCAAGCCACGCGCATGACAGCCGACCTCAGCGGCGGTCTTGATGCAGCCCGAGAGTACTTCCTGGTCAATCCCCCGGATCCGGAGATGCGGGACTCGGCAAGCTTCTGGGCCTACGACGACGCGGGCATTATCGGTTTTCCTCGCATCGGTGTTGAGGCGGTCGGCTCGAAATGGACCGAACCTCAATACCAAGTGAACGTGGCCTTCGCCGACGGTCGGGTATTGCGCATCCGGGAGACCGGTCCACGGCACTCGCCGATCGGGCTCGAAGGCAACGCGTCGGTGCTCGGTGCCGGGCCGCTCGAATTCCGTTGTGTGCGACCATTCGAGCTGTCGACGGCATCGTTCGACGGGGTTGCCCTGCAGACCACAACCGACGCCCTGCTGCGCGGCGAACGCGGGGGCGATCCCACCAGCGTCGAGTTTCACATCGAGGCGACGATGGCCGCGCCCCCGTGGGTTAACGGATCGCTGTCGCAAGAGGCGGCGCACCACATGAACTCGTCCGTCGAAGGCGTGTTCATGGGAGGTGCTCGCTTCGAGCAACTGTTCCGCGCGGTTGGCACCCTGCGCGTCGGAAACGAGGAACACCGGTTCGCCGGAAGCGGTACTCGTGTGCGCCGTCAGGGAGCGCGTGACATGGCCGGCTTCTGGGGACATTGCCAGCAATCGGCAACATTCCCGAGCGGCCGAGGGTTCGGTTACATCGCCTACCGGCCACGCCCCGATGGCACCGGTTCGTACAACGAGGGATACGTCTTCACTGGCGCCGGCGGGCTGGTTCCGGCCCGGGTGGCGCACGCTCCATGGTTATCGACCCCGCCGCGCATTGGGGACGACGTCTCACTAGTACTCGAATCCGCCCTGGGCACTATGGAAGTGGACGGAATCACCACCGTGTCGGTGTTCAACCTCGGAGATCCGCGATCCGACAACGCCCTGGCCGCGTTGCACCAAGCGGGCGTCCGCTATCGGTGGGACGGAGAAACCGCCTCCGGGGCGTTAGAACGATCGACCCCGCCACGCGAAATCGCCGGTCTAGCCGAAGTCGCTCACTGATTCGCACCAGAGCATCCAAGAGGTGCTATACCATCGTACAGCAACTCCGAATTATCGATAAGGGGCGCCATGTCCAAGCGGTTGATCTTCACCCTGCTCTTGATGGACTCGATCGGTCACAACTTCCACGGCATCTGGCGACACCCGCGCGCCCGCAACCGCGAATTCAAAGGATTCGATCTCTGGGTCGACCTCGCCAAGAAGGCAGAACAGGCCAAGGTCGACGCCTTCTTCTTCACCGATCTTGTCGGTGTACAAGGTGAATACAACGGTTCGCGCGACGTGATCTTCCAGATGGCCATGAACGTACCCATCGGGGACTGCACCATGGTGATTCCCGCAATGGCAAACCAGACAACCGATCTCGGCTTCCTCTACACCAGTTCGGTCATCCAGCACCATCCATTCGTCTTCGCGCGCGCTGTCTCCACGCTCGACAATTTGAGCAACGGAAGGATCGGCTGGAACATCGTCACATCGGCCAACGAGAAGGCCTTCCGCAACCTCGGATTGCCCACCAGCCCATCCCATGAGGAGCGCTACGCCTGGGCCGAGGAGTACGTCGATGTTACCTACAAGCTGTGGGAAGGATCCTGGGACCTCGACGCCGTCGTCAACGATTCCGCCGCCGGCGTGTACGCCGACCCGACGAAGATTCACGACATCAACCACGAGGGCAAGCGTTACAGCGTCGAGGGATTCAACCTCATGGAGCCCTCGCCGCAACGCACTCCCGTGTTGGCACAGGCGGGTGGCTCCCCAGCCGGTTTAGATTTCGCTAGCGCCCACGCCGAGCTCATGTTCCTGTCCGCGATGACACTGGAAACCATTGCCCAGCAGATCAATACCGTCCGCGGCCTCGCCCGTGAACGTGGTCGCCGCGACGGCGACATTCTTTTCCTTCAGGGCATGATGTTCATCATCGGGTCGACCGACGAAGAGGCCTACCGCAAGTGGGGAGAGCTCGAGGAGTTCCGCAGCCAGGAAGCCCAGACGGCGTACTTCTCGAGCCTGAGCGGCATGGACCTAGGCCGCTACGACCCCTCGACGGCGCTGGAGGACATCATCGACGAGATCCCAGGCATTCGCGGGGCATTCCTCGCCATCATCAACGCCTGGCCGGAAGGTATGCAGCCGACCGTCAAGGACTTCCTATCTTCACTGTCGTTGCCACAGATGGTCGTCGGGTCCCCCGAGACGATCGCGAAGCGGCTCACCGAGTATCAGGGCGCCGGCGTCGATGGCGTCCAGGTGATGAATGCGCTGCTGCCGGAGAGCTACGAAGACTTCTTCGAACACCTCGTCCCGGTGCTTCAAGACAAGGGTCTGATGCAACGGGAATACCAACCAGGCACCTTGCGTGAGAAGTTGTTTGGAAAGATGGGCGCCGACATTAGCGAGCGCCATCCCGCCTACGGGTACCGCGGGATGTTCTGCGACCGATGACCTCGCCACCTGACCCAGTAGCCGTTCTGGTTTTGCTCGGCAACCCTGCGCCGGGCCTCGGTCAATAGGCGCATCATCGCCGAACTAGCATCAGCGGCCAGACTCGCATCACCGCCGTGGATTACGGCGCGTTGCCATCAGCGCTTGCTTGGTGTGCGTCGTCTAGTCGACGACGTTTTGCGCTTCTTCATTGCAGGGGCTGGCCCCAACGTGTCGAGGTAGCGCTCGAAGGCCTCAGTCACCTCGGCGTGAGCGGACTTCACGCCAATGCCCTCCTCGAGATTAAGGAACTTCGGCAGGCCCGACATCAACAATTGCAACGCTGGAAGGGATAGATCGCCAAGGAACCGCGCATCATTGCCGAACTTCGCAATGAGCGCGTCCAACTGCACCTTACGAACGCTTTCGGTGACTGCGGCGATCTCGGTTCGAATGGACTTGCGGTGGTTGCCAAGCGCCATGAATTCCGTCATTAGTGCGCCCGTTGCCTCGTCCCAGCTGTACTCCCACACCGCCCGAAGAGGGTCGTCGGCGCGACGCTCCAAGGTTTCTGCGAGAAAGGCGAGATTGCGTTCCGAGTAGCGTCGGATCGCGGCTACGAAAATGTCGTCGAGACTGGGAAAGTAGTACTGCACGAGGCTGGGTGTGACGCCGGCCCTGGTGGCCAGGACACGGTAAGTGACGCTCGCATACCCTTCTTCGAGCATCAACGTCTCGACACAGTCGAGAAGGACGTCCCGCGTCTTGGACGTTTCAGCGCCCACACGCCGCGACGATGCTGCCATGGCCACCTCACTTATTCGGATTCTTGTATTGTGACACTGGCCCGACGCTGTACAGTCGTATAGTGTCGGCTATCACGATGGAGCGGAACGAGCGTGGCGCCGAAGTGCCCGGCAGCGTCCATGCACGAGAGGCAGGAACACGATGACCGTCGACACGAGCTTGGAAGCGCTCCACAAAGACGTGCGCTACCTCCTGGATCGCACGGAGATCCTCGACTGCATCGCCCGCCATGCACGCGGGTGCGACCGTCATGACGTCGATCTGATTGCCGCGACCTATCACCATGATGGTGTCGACGAGCACGGCTCAGCCACAAACGCAGGACCGGACTACGGTGCGTGGGCCAATGCCACGCACGCGGAGACGTCCCGCGTGCACACCCACAACATCACCACCCATACATGCGAGCTCGACGGCGATACCGCACACGCTGAAAGCTACGTCATCGTCGTGCTCATCGGCCTCGACGGCAAGAGTGCCCAGTTCATCACGGGACGTTACATCGACCGGCTCGAACGACGGGATAACCAGTGGCGCATAGCTGTTCGTCGATCGACCGTGGAGGGCATGTTCCTCGCCGACGCGAGAGTCCTGCAGTCTTCGTTCTTCACTGAGAAGGGATACCTCGTCGGGACCCGAGACCGCACTGACCTGTCCTACGTACGACCATTGACGATTGACGCTCCCGCACCGGCTCGGTGGTAGCAGACAACGCCACCTGATTAAGGACGACCGATGACGAGCCTGCAGGACGATATTGGTGTGCCGGCCGGTGGTGACCGGATGTTGATCAACGGTGAGTTGCAAACCACCGGCACCGCTGCGAAATTCGACGTTCCACCCCGTCGTCGAGCAGGTCGTTGGCCGAGCGACCAGACTATCCGCCGAGACGTCCGGCGGCGACTCGACTGCGCGTGCGCCACTGCCACCCGCACACCCACCGCCAACGACATGATGGACGGCAAGGGCTACTTCGTCGTTATCAGGACCTGCGGGCGAACTAAGCAGAGCAGACTCGCGTACCGCGACGGCGAAAAGGGATACAGGGGATGCCTTGAGGCCAAGACCATCGGCATGCCCGAATGAGGAAGGCCGAACTGATCTTTGGAACGTCTACCTACTATGCTGATGGACTTCCAGACTTTCGGCGTTACCGAATTCACGCGGCGTCGATCACCGTCGCTGACGTCGTCAAGTCAATCGCTGGATTCCTCTTGGACACTAACTGGGCCGGCTTGCAAACCACCGTCTTTGTGAATCAGGCCAGCATCGTCGAGGACCGCGCACTACGCGTACTCGGGGCCCGTTCGGGTGCCCTCGAGAGTGCTTTGGCTCTGGGCCCAGATTGCCCCAAGCCGTCCATAATGGCGATGTCATGGCACCTATACGAATCGGACCGTCGAGCCCGAGACTGGGTGAAATATCTCGTGTCACAAGGTGATGTATCCGTGATGATCTGGGGGGATCATTTGCAGACGCACCTTTCAAGCATTGCTCCCGCAGTCCACGAATGCAGCGCTGCTGCGGTCGCGTTCAAGTCTCGTGCGTTTGCGGCGCTCGGCGAGCCAGCCGAAGCATCGAGTCCATCGGAACCGTTCCGCGTGAACGCGACGCGGTGGGCAGAAGTAATGCGGCTTTGGACGAGCGGGCCGAGCGCATCCCGCTGCGGGCATATGGATTTAACCGATTGATCGACTAAACGGCGGAGGAAGACTTGGTGGTCAATGATCAGGCTCAAACTCGAATCCGAGTCGCCCAGTGGGCAACTGGAACCGTTGGCGCCTTGGCTATGCGCGCAGTCATCGACCACCCTTCGATGGAACTGGTCGCGGTACGGGTCTACTCACCAGCCAAAGAGGGGCGAGACGCGGGTGAGCTCTGTGGCGCGCCCGCGGTCGGTGTTAAAGCGGTACGCGACCTTGACTCCATCCTGGCTGCGAAACCAGACTGTGTGATCTACATGCCGCAGAGCACCGACCCCGACGACGTCTGCGCCCTGCTGCAGAACGGCATCAACATCGTCACCACTCGCGCGGAGTTTTTCAACCCCGACATGATGAAGCCGGCATTGCGCGAGCGAGTCGAGGCCGCCTGCCAAAGCGGCAACTCGTCAATCCATGCAACGGGTTCAAGCCCAGGTTTCATCACCGAGGCACTTCCGCTCGTCGTCACTTCGTTGTCTCGGCGGCTCGACTTCCTGAGCATCGAGGAGTACGCAAACTGCTTGGAAGGGTGTTCCGAAGAGATGCTCACGGCGCTGATGGGGTTCGGTGATTTTCCGGAGGCGTTCGCACAGCGTCAGGTCGCGGATCGCGACCAGGTGTTCGAGCATTCGCTCGGCCTGGTCGCATCCGCGCTTGGGCTCGATATCGATCGCTTCGAGACGTCGACGGAGTTCGCCACGTGTCTACACGACACCAAGTTGCATTCGAGCACCATTCCAGCTGGCTCGGTCGGCGCCCAGCGTGTTGCGGTCAACGGCTACCGGAACGGCAAACCCCTCATGCGTTTTCGGTCGAACTGGTTCGTGACGATGGACGTCGAACCCGCCTGGGATCTGCGTACCGATGGTTGGCGACTTCGGGTTGAGGGCGACGCCCCGGTGGACATGTTGATCGATTTACCGATGCCGATCGAACAAGACGTACGCGCCTCGGGAAGGTATACCGCCCATCGTCCCGTAAACGTCATCCCTGCGGTCGTCGCCGCGCAGCCCGGGATCGTGCCAACCACTAAGCTGCCGACGCCGGTAGCTGAGTTGGGCTGATCAGGAGTCGAACGGAGCTGCGCGGGCTGAAACTTGCGTGAGTTTTCGTGGTCAACATGGGCGAGTGGTGGCCCCTCCTGGATGAGCAGATCAGAAGATGCGTGGTGAACAAGCCTGGACTATCGACGGTTGGCGAAACTTGACCCTGTGGGGTTGCCACAAAATCGACCCACCTTTGTCGCATCGTCCGGTTAGTGGAGCGCTTGGATGGCGTAAAGAGTGG
Source organism: Mycobacterium sp. 050128 (assembly GCF_036409155.1). Taxonomy (NCBI): domain Bacteria; kingdom Bacillati; phylum Actinomycetota; class Actinomycetes; order Mycobacteriales; family Mycobacteriaceae; genus Mycobacterium; species Mycobacterium sp. 050128. The sequence goes on from NZ_JAZGLW010000006.1 coordinate 156,747, forward strand.
CGGTAGCGATGGCTGATAGGCCTAGGCCGACTTGGAGGGTTCGTTCAGGTAGGCGTGGCTGGAGCTGTGCGCCGAGGTAGCCGCCGATGAGTCCGCCAGCGCCGGCGACGAGTCCGATAGTCCAGTTGGGTGTGATGTCTTGTCCTGCGGTGGCGAGGGCCAGAATGACGTAGGTGATCGCCCCGGCTACCGAGGTGACGAAGGTGGAGACCAGGGTGGCGGGTGCCACGGTCGCGATCGGCAGTCCGCGGCCTACCAGGATGGGGCTGACCAGTGATCCGCCACCGATGCCATAGATACCGCTGATCACGCCGACGACGGCTGCCAGCGCCGCCGTGGAGTAGCGCTGTGGTGGCGTGGTCGGTGGCGGGGCGATCCTTTGCTTGTTCGGGAGGCAAAGCCAGATCCCAAGTGGCAGAAGGAATGCGGCCACCAAGATACGGAAGACCTGTGATCCGGGGATGAGGAGTACCCGGATGACTGCACCGATCACGACGCCGGGCAGCGTGCCGATGAGCAGCACCGTGGTTAGTGGACTGGTTAACGGTGCCTGGGCGTGATAGCGGGCGAGCGCACCAGGGATCGCCACGATGTTGAACAACAGATTCGTCGGTGTGACCGCAGGGCTGGGAACGTGCAGAACGGTGAGTTGGACGGGCAGCAGGAACACCGCGCCAGATACGCCCACCGGAGCGGTTAGGACTGCCACCCCCAAGCCTGCCACGAAGCTCAGGAGTACAACCTCGGCTAGATCCACCCCTGCACTATCACGGCACGGTGTTGTAGTGGCGAGGGTTTCGATCAACCGCCTCGAAGGAGCCGCAGTTGCCTCCGCCGTTCGTGCGGTCTTTGGCGAGCAGTCCGCGGCGAGCGCCGGTGGTAGAAGTCCCCGGTGAGGGTGAGAACCTCGCATGGTGAACGAGCCGGTGGATCATGGCCACCGCGACAACGTCGTCGGAAAAGGTCTCTTCCCAGCGCCCGAACGGCAAATTCGAAGTGACCAAACCGAGCCGATCTCGAAACGCGACCCGGTGAGCTGGAAGAATAGGTTCGCGGCATTTAGATCAAGCGAGATATACCCGACTTCGTCGATGACGATCAGCTTGTATCTGCGGATCTTCTTCAGTCCGGCTTCCAGCCGGTTGGCGTGATGTGCCTTACCAAGGCGTGCGATCCAGTTGCTGGCGGTATCAAAGAGCACCGAGTAGCCGGCGTGGGCGGCTTTGATGCCCAAACCGATCACCAAGTGTGATTTTCCGATACCTGGTAGCCCGAGGAGGGTGACGTTCTCGGCTTTAGGTACCAAGGTGCCGGTTGCCCAGTGGGCCAGCACATCTCGCCGTAAAGATGGTGGGGCGAGTTTGATCGTGGTGCCCAACGTTTCGGAGAAAGCCCTCGCCGGTGTGCTCACCCGCCCGGTGCCGCCGATAGCGGCTTCTCGGTCCAACACCAAGGTCTTGGGACTGCGTGGTAGTTGCTGGTGGTTAGCGAAACCCGTTGAGCTATCGCGTGTTCACGCCACCACCGTGTTGCGGGTAGGGCCCTCGATTAGTCCGTGACCGACGGACCTGACAAACCATAGCGCATTTTCATGCACTAAAATGATGGTATCGTGCACTTTACATTCGTGGATGCTCGACGTTCAGACCGGAGTATTGATGGATATCGGGGATGCCCAGCAGGCACCGGGACAAGGCGACGCGACCTGGGGCGCTCGTCCGTTGCATCGGGAGTCGATTCTTGTCAGTGCCGGGCGCGGGTTGGGTCGGCCGGGGGATCCGCTCAACGTTCCGATCGTGCTGGCATCAAATTTTCGTGCCGCCCCTGCTTCCTCGGGTGCCGGGCGGGAGTACTCGCGCGATGATGCGACCGACGCATGGGAAGCGTTGGAAACCGCTCTGGGTGTGCTCGATGGGGGGCACGGGGTCAGCTTCTCCTCAGGCATGGCCGCAGCGACTGCAGTACTCGACCTGATGCCTGCCGGGGCGGTGATCGTGGCGCCCAAGTACTGCTATGCGGGCGTACTCGGGGCCCTTGCCGACGGGCAGGCGGCAGGGCGTTGGCATGTCGTCCTGGTCGATATCGCCGATTCGGAATCAGTCATCGCTGCGCTAGACAATGCCGATCTGCTCTGGATTGAGACACCCACCAATCCGATGCTGGAGGTGGCCGACCTACCCGTGCTGATCGATGCCGCCCGCGCGCGCGGTGTCACGGTCGCCGTGGACAACACCTTCGCCACGGCTCTGCGGCAAAGGCCGTTGGAATTGGGGGCCGACATCGTGGTGCACAGCGCGACGAAGTTCATCGGTGGCCATTCGGACTTGCTTCTGGGCGCGGTGATCACGGCGGACCCTGAGCTGCGGGATCGGCTTCGCCGTCGGCGCGAGGTCGGCGGCGCGACCCCCGGAGCGATGGAGGTGTTCTTGGCATTGCGTGGTCTACGCACGATGGACATGCGACTGGCGCGTGCCGAACAGAACGCCGGCGAGATCGCGCAGGGTCTTGTGACGTTGTCTCAGGTGGTGCGGGTCCGCTACCCCGGACTCACGAATGATCCCGGGCATGACCGGGCGTGCAAACAGATGAGTGGGTTCGGGGCCGTGTTGTCATTCGACTTGGCCGACGCTGATACCGCAGATGCCGTGTGCGCCAACGTCCGATTGATCGTTTCGGCAACGAGCCTGGGCGCAGTGGAATCCACCATCGAGCGTCGCGCGAAGTTGCCTGGTCAAGAACACGTGCCGCCCGGGCTTGTGCGCCTGAGCGTGGGATGTGAGCATCTCGACGACCTGTGGGCCGACCTCAGCACCGCGATCCGCTTAGCAGTGACGGATCGATGAGGGCCGTACTGGCGATGCCGCTCTGTCGGCCCTGCTTTGACTGCGTGACATCGGCCCTGACGCCGCGCTGGTTCAGCAGCGAAGTGAGGCAATAATGTGCCCCTGCACAGAGAACGCTGAGTGAGCGGATCGCCATGGTTGACGTTGACTCGATCGCTGTGGTGGTCGGCCGGCGGGTTCGCGATGCGCGCAATGTTCGTCGGTGGACGCTCGACGAACTCGCCAGCCGCTCGGGTGTGAGCCGGCGCATGATCATCAACATCGAGCAAGGCGCGATGAACCCCAGTATCGCGACGCTGCTGCGGATCAGCAACGCGCTGGGAATCGGACTTCCCGCGCTGGTGGAGACGGACGCCGCGCCGCCATCGCAGGTTGTGCGCGCTGGCGAAGGGGTGCAGCTATGGAAGGGGAAGGGAGGCGGCACCGGCGTCTTGACTGTCGGCACCCGCCTCCCTGATGTTCTTGAACTGTGGGACTGGTCGCTGGGACCTGGCGATGTCCACGCCAGCGAACCCCACGCCGTGGGCACCCGCGAAGAGCTCGTTGTGATCTCGGGGAAGATCGATGTGCGGGTGGGGGATACCACCACAGAATTGCGCGCGGGCGACGCCATATCGTTTCGTGGCGACGTCGCGCACAGCTACGGATGCGCAGCTGGTGCGCGCATTCCAGCGCGGTTCATCCTGAGTGTGTTCGAGCCCGACCTCGAACCCGACGCCCGCCGTAGACCATAAAGGTCCTGCGCGCTAACGAATCTCGCACCGTATTTGGACTCGCGCAGTCGACCGCATCTGTAGGCGTCTTTAGTCGAAAGGGGTCTTTCAATATTCTGATGAGTCGCTCGACGCGGCGGGTGTGGCTAGCTTCCCGCCACTGCCACGACAACGCCGCTGAGGAACATACCCTTCAACACCGAGAGCTCCTCACCCCGAACACGGTGACGTAACCAACCGTGAATGCCGGCCGGGCACAGTCCATATGGCGTAGCCGGTACTGAGGGGATTCTGGCGCAAGGTGACCGCTAGTCCGTACACGCTTGCGGCGAAGGTAACGACAAGCATGGCCTTCGGCGCAAGGTGATTAAACCCGCCTGTTTGGCCAAGGGCGTTGGCCCACATCACCTCGAGCACCGCACTGGTGACTAACACCCACCCGCCGGAGCCTCGCTCCGTTCATGAAGCCAGATTCCTGCAGGTGCGAGCGGCAATCCGACGTCCTTAAGGGTGAGAATGCCTGCCGGGGCGGCGGCAACGTCAAACGCGGCGCTGACTGCGGGCATCGCGGTCATGGTGTCCCACTCGTGGTTGCCCCAGGTCTCGGGCGGAATGAAACGGATGCGGGCGTCGACGTCGGGCTCGCCCTTGATGACGACGTGGTAGTGGTCGTCGTCGAATTTCCAGTCTTCGTTGAGCTTCTTGGTGAGATACCAGGCGACGTCCGACTGGAGCACCGTCTTGCCCTTCACCTTGCCGTTCCAGCCGGCGCGGATGGCGGCGATGGTGTCGTTCTCGAGGCACAGCCACCCGAGATCGACCTTCTCCGACGCCGTCGCGTGCTCGATGAAGAACTCCATGTCGTCGAGCTCGTAGCCCAGTGCGGCCCCCATGCGCTGGACCGAGTCGTAGAAGGTGCTCAGCCACATCTTGGCCATCTCGATGACTGCGGGTGGGTCCTCGGGCAGTGAGAAGCCCAGCGCCTGCCACGTCTCGGCCGATTCGTACACCGAGACGTCGGCCGACTCGAAGATCGACACCTGCTGGACGTCGCGGCAGACGGCCGTCATCGCCGTGACCATCGTGTTGATCCAGCCCGGGTTGACGCCCGTGATATAGAGCGAGCTCTCACCGCGCTCGCACGCCGCCGTGAGCCTCTCGTTGGTCTCGCCCTGGATGCCGCCGACGTTGAGGAACAAGTTGGTGCTGATCACGTCGAGCCCGCTCTCAAGCAAGCGCACGGCGTGGTCAACGTCGGCCATAAACGGCGTATATATAACAGTGTCGGCACCGAGCCCGATCAAGGCGTCGATGTCCGTTGTGGCCAGCACTCCGGTCTCGGAACGGCCGCAGAGCCTGCCCGCGTCGATACCCGCCTTCTCAGTCGCCGGTCGTGATCTACGACGATGCTGATCTCACGGCGGCGATCACGATGGCGGCGATGGGCATATTCGTGCATTCCGGTTAGGGATGCGTCTGCGGGTCACGGAACTCGGTGCGCCTTGGCGGCCCGCAGGACGTGGACTCACACATTGGCCCACTCATCAGTGCCAAGCAGCTCACCCGCGTCATAGGCTACATCGACGAAGGCAAACGTGACGGCGCAGAAGTAGTCACCGGAGGGCACCGGCTTGACCGACCCGGATACTTCGTGTATCCGACTGTGCTGACCGGTGTCGACCCAGGTATGCGGCTCTACCAGGAAGAGATATTCGGACCCGTGGTCCCGATCATGCCGTTCGATGAAGACGATGAGGTGGTCGCGCTGGCGAATGACAGCGTCTACGGACTTGCCGCGACTGTGTGGACTCGTGATCTGAGCCGTGCCCATCGCCTCGCGCGCCGAATGCAAGCAGGAACCATTAGCATCAACTGTCAGTTGGTCTTTGACCACTCGATGCCGTTTGGTGGTTACAAACAGTCCGGTTGGGGCTACGAGTTCGGCAGAGAAGGGATCGAGGCGTACCTGCAAACGAAGGCTGTGTGGGCCCAGCTGTGATCCGATAGCAGCGGTCTGAGAATCAGGCGAACCGCCCCATGCCCGGAGACTCTGATGTGCCCGTATTAGACGGTGTCGGCCACGACGACCCAATCTGACAGACGGCTCTTGGGTGAGTTGGTCGGGGTGTCTCAAGAGCTAGTCTTGCAAATAACCATCGCAAACCTGCGATTTCCACACTTATGAGTCAAGAGAACGACATCGCGCGACGACCAGTCGGTCAACGGGTGCGATATACCAACGTCTCCACGACCGCGCAGATCTTGGTTCAACAGAACGATGCTCTCGCAAAGGCCGGGTTCCCGAAGACCTTCTCAGACATCATGTTCGGGGGGCACTTTTCTGTCCCGGCTAGGTAGCTGAATAGGGTTCACCCCATCAATCCGTCAGCTGCGCAGCGTGGCGGGTGGCTCGCCGCTGTACTCGTCGCCGCTGGTGCGGTCGGCGGAGGTACGGAGGCGTTCGCTCCACGTGCGCGCGCCATGTCGTCGCCGGAGGTGGAGTACGGGAATGACGTAATGGTCAGAAGGCACTACAGCTTCTCCACCCCCGACGAAGCCATCGAGTATGGCTACCGAATCTGTGACAAGATCACCCATGGTGAGCCCTACGCCCAAATCATGGGCCACGTGAAAAGTGACGTGCTCCCCAACGACGAGTTTGCGGCGAATTACCTTGTCTCGTATGCGGTCAACCTACTGTGCCCTGCCCAGATCTGGCAGCTGAGGAACTCAGCTCAGGGCTACCGACCACCAGCATGACCACGCACAGGTGTTGATACCCCTGCACCCGAAAGCGCACTCAGACCGTCAAGACGAGAGGTCGCGCGCACGCTGAGAAAGCAACTTGGACAACGAGGTAGCACGCTCAGGCTCCATTCGTCCCAGTACTGCTTTTTGCCCATATGGTCATCCCTACGGTGCAGACCACGATCACGACGCCGCAAGCTGTATAGAGCGTTGCCTCCGACACTCCTGGCGTGATAGTCGGCACGAGGTATATCGCAAGCCCGAATCCGCCGGTCAGCAAGATTGTGAACGCTTGCACTCGACCAATCATTCCGGTGTCGACGATGGTCAAGAGATGGCCGTTGGCCGCTGCCCGCGACACGTTCCACAACATGCCAGATACAGCGTAGAGAACCACGGCGATGATCGTCGTCCTGGCCTGAGCGAACACGATAAGTCCTCCGCCCGCACCGATCAGGACCGCGGGGGTGAGTTCTTGCAGGCGGTGAGCGACGGACGAAATGCCGACGATCGCCGATGCCACCATGCCACAAATTGCGGCCGTCATTTCCAGCCCGCCGAACAGCCCGCTGTCACCACCAAGTGATCGGGTCACAAATCCTGGGAGCAACAGGTTGGTCACCTGAATCGCCGAAAGCCAAGCCGACAGTCACTGCCGCTGAGAGGGCTTGACGGCCGGCAGTTAGGTATGTGAGTGCCTCTCGCGAGGCGGCCAGCAGGTTAAGACGTTGAGCAGGGGACGGGACGTCGCGCACCTGTGGAGTAATCATCGGCACCACAGCAAGACTTGCTAACCCGGCCAAGGCAAATACGAGTGCTGATGCGCGCCCGCCGAGCCTGTCGATGGCGAGTCCGGCCGTACCTGTCCCAATGGCGATACCGAGCTGATTGAAAAGCGATAGCCGAACAGCGAATCGCATCCGTTGCGATGGCGGGACGAGAGCCTGCAGGATGCCGCTGAGTGATCCGGACACGAGTGCGAAACCGAACGCCCCTAGAACGCCATAGGCGATAAGAAGGACAGCCGAAGCAGAGTGTGAGACCCACTCGGTGGATGCGACGAGGGCTAGGCTCAGGGAACGAATGGTTTACCCTGCCGCGGTGATGTGCACGCGATCATGCTGGCGTCGGCGGGCTCGCCATGTCGGCGTTGCTGGCCAAGAACAGAGTTAATTCCCTGCTGGTCGAACGGCGGCCCGAGGTCTTTGTCTACCCGAAAGCCCGCAACATCGGCTTCCGCACCTTGGAGATCCTTCGCCGTCTCGGCGTGGGGGATCCGATCCACGCCGTCGCCGAGCGCACGTCGGACACGGTGGTCAAGGCGACCGTGAACAGCCCAGTAGAAGAACCGGCCGTCGCTATGAACGCCCTTGTCTCCGAATTGGTTTCCGAGTTTGGGGGGCTGAGCCCGGAGCCTTCCGTGCAGTTCTGCCCGCAGAGCAAGTCCGAGCCGATCCTGCTCGCAGAAGCCCGCCGGCTCGGTAGCCAGGTGCGCTACGGGACACCGTTGTCGTCCTTCGAACAGGGCGACAACGGTGTCACCGCGGTGCTACGCGACCGGGTTCGGGAAAGTCCGAAACGGTGCGCGCCGACTACCTGGTCGCCGCCGACGGTGTCCATAGCCCGGTCCGAGACACACTGGGCATCGGCACGTCGGGGTCGAGTTGGTGGCCGCTGTACTCCATCCTCATTTACTTCCGGGCGCCGTGGCGCAAATTCGTCCCTCACCTGGGCGATGGGGATGTTCTGCAAGTCAAGAATTCCGAGGTGGATGGGATGTTCCTCCCGGTTGAAGGTAACCTTGGGGTGTTCATCATCACCTATCTCCCTGATCGCGGGGAAACCGCCGAGCAATTCACCCCGGACCATTGCCACGAGCTGCTCCTCAAGGCCATCGGTGAACAGATTCCTGTGGAAAACATCGACATCATGCGCTGGCAACCAGCTGAACGGGTCACCGACCAATTCCAGTGTGGGCGTATCTTTCTCCTCGGCGACTCGGCGCACACCATACCGCCGTTTCGGGCCGGGGGAGCCAACATCGCCATCCAGAGCGCAGACAACCTGGCCTGGAAGCTCGCCGCCGTCGTGAACGGCATGGCCGGACGGGAGCTGCTGAGCACCTACCACACCGAGCGGCACCCCATCGGGCGTTTCTCCGCCCGCCAGTCATGCACCGGACCACAGCTTGAAGCCCTGCGGTTCGAAGACGACAGCGTGACGTTGCCGCCGGAGGAAAAGGCGTCGAACTTCGCCGTCGCGATCGGCTACCAGTACAGGTCGGCCGCGATCGTGAACGGCGACGCCGCTGCGGCGGATCCCGACGCGGTGTCCCCCGTCGAGGACTTGCACGGACAACCCGGCACCCGCATCCCGCACGTCTGGGTACGTCGCGACGGGCAGCGCATCTCGACCCTCGACCTGCTCGGTGCGGGGTTCACCTTGCTCACCGGGGCGGACGGGAGTCGGTGGACCGCCGCTGCGACGTCGACGTCGGAGGCGTTGGGTGTGCCGATCACCGTCCATTGCATCGACGACACCGTCGATCCCGACGGCTCCTGGGAGGCTGTCACCGGGCTCAAGCCCGACGGGGCGCTGTTGGTCCGCCCAGACGGCTTCATAGCGTGGCGCGCCGACGAACTTCCCGCGGACCCGGACACCGAACTGCGCCAAGTACTTTCAACCCTCATTTGCCTGTAGTTGACCGGCGGTGTCGCTGTGGTCGGAGGTTGCATCAGGGAATTGTTCTCACAGATCCTGTCCGGTCAGCCAGTGATCGATTCGTTCGGCGACCGCCTGCCAGCCCGGCTCAAGCATCATGATGTGACCCATACCAGGGAAGAACTCAGCTTCCGTCCCGTTTGCGCGTGCCGTCTTGCGCATTTCGTCTTGGCTGAAACAGCCGTCACACTCGGCTCCCAAGACCAGCAGGGGCGTGATCACTCGCGAAGCAGCAGCAAGGCTGAGCATCGTTAAATCGAGCGTTTGTCTTCTCATGTACTCTCCGTCCAGCATCGTGCGCCAGGCCCGGCGACCATCTTTCTGATACCCAGGTGACAAGAATCAGGTCGCCGCTGACTCGTCTGACGCTAGGCTTCCCCACACCGATTTCCAGGACATCAGGTTCCTCGGTTTGAAGATGGTCGATCGTCGCTTCGCGATCCCTCACGCGCCCCGACGCATCAATCTCCCTGAATTCTGGTGCCAGCAAGGTCCGCAACCGGTCAGGGTCGGCGCGTAAAGCCTTTAGTTGCAGTTCATGTTCGAGTTCGAGCACGCGGTCGATGTCCTCGTCCACCATCTCACCGCCTCTGAACGGTCGCCGTGTAGGTTACCGTCGCGCAGACCTGGCCATCTCGACGGCAATTACACTGCCGCTGCCTAGCCACATGCCGCTCCACCACCGGTTGCCGTGAAACGATGCGCAGGCGGTCGCGTGGCGTAACCCCGTCTTGGCTAGCGCCGTCGGTTCATCCTCTCCCACTACGTGGGCCCGACGTTAAACGGGACGTGCCCAGAGTGCCGATGTAACCAACTTGTCTAGCTTCCGGCCATGCTGGCACTCGCCAGCGATCAGGGACAGCTACCGGACATGGAGAGCCTCACCCATGGGAGTGAGTGTGCGATTCTTCGAGATCGGACTGATGCACATGCGAATGCGTATGCTCAGTCCCACCGTCATGGCTGTGCGGATGTTCGTGCTCGATGTGCCCGTGGTCGTGGGCAGTGTGGGCGTGTGAGTGTGTCACCGAACCGTGATTGTGCTCGCGCGCGTGCGGGTCATCATGGGAGTGCTGCTTGGTCATTATTATCTTCTCCTTCACTGGAAGCCGTACCAAGTTCGGCCACTAACAGTTTCTGTACCGCCGCTGACCCGCCTGTGGCCGGTCTGTGCTGCCCTCGGCGCGTCGCCAGCTCCGACTCCAACAACGCACGCAACGCTGCGTCGTCACACTGATGTCCTTGTACCCCGCGGCAGCCACGCTCGGCGTTGGACAGGCATCCACCAGTTGGCGGAGACGCTTCGCGGCCAGGTCGTGAGAGATCTCGTCCCTCGCGGCCAGCGCCGACTAGGGACACCGTGATCAGCGACCCCAACACTTGCCGCAGTGTCGCACCTGCCAGCATCCACTAAAACGTCACCATCAGATGGCCTCCGGCTGCCAGCCCAGCCGTCCAAGACTATCTGCATTTATACGCAGATACTAGCACAGTGGGCAATTAGTGATCTGCTGAACCGCTGATGAGGCGGCCGATCGGCGTCTTGCGGTGGCCCGCCATGAGCGTGGCCCAGGGGTCTTCCCTGCGAAAGTCGCTCTCCAACTTCCGATTACGATGCGAACCCGGCGATCGGTCAGCCACCATCCACTCGTTTGAAAGGCTCGACCAGAGTAGTGGTGGATCGCTATTTCGAGACGTTGCAGTGTGAGCCCGTGTGCGATGTCTCGTTTCCCTGGGTGGTGGGGGCGACGATCATGGACACGGTGTAGTCGTGGCCTGCAAAGGGCTCATGATTTGACGTTGCACACGTGGACGTCCGCCCGGCGAGGGCGGCTAGTTGCCCAGATCGGCCAGAACTTGCTTGGCGGCGCGGACGCAATCGGCGAGGCTCGAGTCAGCGTGTAGTGCTACTTGACCGAGGATGCCGCGGACCTCGCCCGCGGTGACGCCATTGGCTAGAGCTTTTCTGATCTCGACACGCAGGTCGTCGGTTCGCCGGAGAGCCGCAGCGCCGGCGATGTTCAGCATGCTGAGATCTTTCGCGGACAAGGCGCTATTGTGCTGGGACCTCTGATCATCGCCTTGCATGCGACCTTCTGTCTCTAAAGTGTTCGGACTCAACCGTTTCGCTGGCGTTGAAGGTCGCCTTTGTCAGGCACTGGCCCACGGTCTGCGGGTTTTGTGCTTCGTATCCGCTCGTCAGGCGGAACACCGCGCGATCAAGGATCGGCAGGATATCGGTGACGGTGATCTCTCCGGCGGTGAAGCGGCCCAACAGCCCGTACACCAGAGTGGAGATGATGGTGTCGAGGTCGGCGATAAAACTGTCGTCGACGTTGCCGAGCACTTCGAAGAATGCGGGCACAGCCATGTCCAGGCCGTGCCGAACGAGTTGTTGCCCGCCCGGTGCTGCCCGGGCACGGAAGTAGGCCGTGAGCAACCCCGGGTGCTCTTCCCAAGGTAGGAAGATCGTGCGCAACATGCGCATCAGCCCGGCGTAGAGCGATTCGCCGGGTTCCTGCGGCTGGTCCGAGAGCTTGGCGAATCGATGCTCGTCCATCCACATCTGCACGGCCGCGGCGATCAGCTCATCGCGGGTCGAGTAGTGCTTGTAAATGGTGGTCAATGACGTCTGCGAGCGGCGGGCAACTTCGCGCAATTGGACGGCGTCATAGCCTTTCGCCTCGAGAATCTGCACGACTGTGTCGAGAATTCGGGCATCGCGGCGGGGCGCGTCGCGTCGGGGACTATCGGAGCGCGTCACTGTGTACAACACCTTGCCGTCTTGGAGTAACGCGGTTACTCTACTCGGGATAACACGGTTACTGCTAGCCCACCGGTCGGCGTGCCGGCGCAATGAAGCGAGGACTAATGAGTCGTCTGGACGGCAAGGTCGCATTCATTACGGGGGTGGCGCGCGGTCAGGGTCGCAGTCACGCGATTCGTCTGGCCCGCGAGGGAGCAAGCATTGTCGGCGTGGACATCTGTGCCGACATCCCGGCCAACCACTACCCGATGGCCAGCCGGGACGAACTCGACGAAACGGTGGCCTCGGTTGAGGCCGAGGGCGGCAAGATCCTGGGACTAGTAGCCGATGTGCGGGACTTTCATCAGGTCAAGACGGCGGTGGATACCGGGGTCGAGCAGTTCGGGCGCCTCGACATCGTGCTGGCCAACGCCGGAATCGCCCCGGTGGCCTTTCGCGAGTTGAGCATCGAAGAAGAGCTCGAACAGTGGAGGGCCGCGGTCGCCGTCAATCTCGACGGTGCATACCACGCCGCGTGGGCGGCGATCCCACATCTCCTCGCCGGCAACCGCGGCGGTGTCATCATTTTCACCAGTTCCACCGCGGGGTTGAAAGGGTTCGGCGGATTGCAAGGTGGTGGCCTGGGCTACGCGGCATCCAAGCATGGCATCGTCGGATTGATGCGTACGCTCGCCAATTCGCTTGCGCCGATGAGTATTCGGGTCAATACGGTGCACCCGACGGCGGTCAACACCATGATGGCCGTGAATCCCGCCATGACCGAATTCTTGGAAAACTATCCGGGTTCTGGCGCACACTTGCAGAATCCCATGCCCGTCGAGCTGCTCGAACCTGCTGACATTAGCGCGGCGATCGCGTACCTGGTTTCCGATGAAGCGAAGTATGTGACCGGCGTGACCTTTCCGGTCGATGCCGGCTTCTGCAACAAGCTATGAGCGGCAACATGATTCACGGCGACGCGCGTTTGAACGGACGGGTTGCGGGCAAGCGTGTATTGGTCACCGGGGCTGCGCGCGGGATGGGCCGCAGCCATGCGGTGCGACTGGCCGAGGAGGGCGCCGACCTCATCCTCGTCGACATCTGTGCGTCGCTGCCAGAGTTGGAGTACCCGCTGGCGTCGCGTGAAGACCTTGACGAGACCGCCCGCCTGGTCGAAAAACACGATCGCCGCGCCATCACCCGGGTAGTCGATATTCGCGACGCTGAAGCGTTGGCAGCGGCGGTGGCAGACGGTGTGCAAGAGCTGGGCGGGTTGGATGCGGCGGTGGCCAATGCCGGTGTGCTGACCGTCGGGACGTGGGACTCAACGACATCCGAACAGTGGCGCACGGTGCTCGACGTCAATCTCATCGGCACCTGGAACACGTGTGCGGCGGCGCTGCCGCATCTGGTCGACCGGGGCGGCAGCTTGATTCTCATCAGCTCCTCCGCCGGCATTAAGGGCACCCCTTTGCACCTGCCCTACACGGCCTCCAAGCATGGGGTTGTCGGGCTGAGTAAGGCACTGGCCAATGAGCTTGCAGCGCAAAGTATTCGCGTGAATACCGTCCACCCCACCGGGGTCGAGACGGGTATGCGTCCGGAGTCGATGCAGGAAATACTGGCCGGGACTCGCTCGGACTTGATCCCGATCTTCTTGAACGCCTTGCCCGCGGTGATGGCCGAGCCGATCGACATCAGCAACGCCGTGCTGTTCCTAGTGTCCGACGAGTCCAGATTTGTCACCGGACTCGAGTTCAAGGTCGATGCCGGCGTCACTTTGCGGTGATCGCCTGTGCCTCAAGCAGAAAGTGAAATGATGACGGCAGTCGAGACCGAACGTTCCGAACGCGGTAGGCGCCTGTTCGCCGAGGTGATGACCTTCGATCCACCCGAGGATCACAGTCCCACGAACGTCAGTGGTCTGATCGAGTTTGTCTTTGGCGAGATCTGGGCTCGACCCGCTTTGAGTCGACGAGATCGACGTTTCGTCACGCTGGCCTGCGTGGCCGCCGCTGACGCCGAACAGCCGCTGCGCGACCACGTCTATGCAGCCCTCAACAGTGGTGACGTGTCGATCGCCGAAATGCGGGAAGCGGTTCTGCATTTCGCGGTGTACGCCGGTTGGCCGAAGGCGTCCCGGTTCAATATGGCCGTCGACGAACAGTGGGAGCGGATCCACCGGGAGCGCGGTCAGTCGGTGCCGGAGCCCGAACCGTTGCTGCCGCTGTTCACCCCGAGCGACCCGGAGCGCCGGTTGTTGGTTGGGGAGCAGTCGTTTCGGGACGTCAACTGCATGCCGTATGTGCCGATCCGGGACAACCCGTATTCCGGGGCGGGCATCTTGAACTTCGTGTTCGGCGAGATGTGGCTGCGTCCTGGGCTGGGAATCAAAGAGCGACGGCTGATCACCGTGGCGTGTGTGGCGATTCAGGATGCACCCATCCCGATCCTGAGCCATGTCTATGCCGCACTGAAGAGCCGTGATGTGTCGTTCGACGAAATCGACGAGCTGGCACTACATTTCGCGGCCTACTACGGATGGCCGAAAGCCTCCCATCTGGGCGATGTGATCGCCGACCAAAAGCGGCGCGTTCTCGACGAGTGGGCCGCAGAGAGTAGTCAAACCTCATGAGTACCGCCCAGACGGTGCGATCCACGCCACCCGGTGGGCCGGTCGGTCTGCTCGTGGGCGGTGACCGGATCACCGCATCATCTGGCGCAACCCACAGCCATATCTATCCGGCTACCGGCGAGCCGAATACGGCCATCGTGCTGGCTGGGCCGGCAGAGATCGACGATGCCATCACGTCGGCGCGCGAGGCTCAACGGGAATGGGTCGCGCTCACCGTTGATCGTCGCCGCGATCTGCTGATCGATCTGGCCGACGCCGTGCACGAACACCTCGACGAGCTCGCCGGCCTCAATGTCCACGACTACGCGGTCCCAATCTCATTGGCCGGCAACGCCATACTGTTGGAGCGGTTTCTGCGCTATTTCGCCGGATACGTCGACAAGCCGCACGGGTCGAGCACACCCGTCGACGGGTCGTTCGACGTCAATCTCGTCGAACGCGAGCCCTACGGTGTCGTGGGTGTCATTGCACCCTGGAATGGCGCGCTGGTTGTCGCGGGATCCTGCGTGGCCCCGGCACTGGCCGCGGGCAACGCCGTGGTCTTCAAACCCTCCGAACTGGCACCGCTCGCCTCGCTGCGCTTCGGTGAACTGTGCGTCGAAGCGGGACTGCCACCCGGACTCGTCAATGTGGCCCCGGCCGGGGCTGACGGTGGACAAGCCTTGGTGGAGCATCCCCGCATTGGCAAGATCTTTTTTACGGGCGGCGGCACCACCGCCCGTGCAGTTGTCCAGTCGGCGGCGATCAATCTCACCCCCGTCGTCGCCGAACTCGGCGGCAAGTCAGCCAACATCATCTTCGCCGACGCCGACCTGGATTCCGCCGCACTGCTTTCCGCACATCAGGGCCCACTGGTGCAATCCGGTCAAAGCTGCGCCTGCGCCAGCCGCGTGCTGGTGCACGAATCGGTGTATGACGCCTTCGCCGAGAAGTTGTTGGCCTGCATCGACGCCGCAAGTGTCGGGGACCCGTTTGATCCCACAGTGGTTTTCGGTCCCGTCATTAGTCAGGCCGCCGCGGACCGCATCCTGCACGCGATCGACAACGCGGTCAGCGCGCACGCCGGTCAGCTACTCACCGGGGGACAGCGCATCGGAGGTGAACTTGCTCGCGGCTTTTATATCCAACCGACGGTTTTTGGCGATGTCGACAACGGCTCGCAGCTGGCGCAGACCGAAACCTTCGGCCCCGTCGTGTCTCTCATCAGGTTCGGCGATGATGCCGAAGCGGTGCGGATCGCCAACGACACACCGTATGGGTTGAACGCCTTCGTGCACACTCGGGATCTCACTCGCGCCCATTGCGTCGCCCGTCAGCTCGAAGCCGGATCGGTGTGGGTCAACAAGTTCAGCGACATCTGCCCGCAAGGCCCTTACGGCGGCTACAAGCAAAGCGGGTTCGGCCGCACCGGCGGCCTCGACGGTCTGCGCGAGTTTCAGCAGACCAAGAACATCCGCATCGGCATGGGCTGAGCGTGACCAGGTGACCACCACGGACACGGCGCTGTGAAGGCCGGTTGATGCGCGTCGGATTCATCGGATTGGGCAGCCAGGGCGCGCCGATGGCGCGCCGGATCATCGAAGCCGACTACCCGACGACGCTGTGGGCGCGCCGGGCGGCAACGTTGGAGCCGTTTGCCGCCACGTCGGCGAAGGTCGCCGGATCCCCGGCCGAACTCGCCGCCGAAAGCGATCTGGTCTGCTTGTGCGTCATTGGCGATGCCGACATCGAAGAACTCGCCGGTGGTGAGCACGGAGTGCTTGCGGGGCTTAAACCGGGCGGTGTGATCGCGGTGCATAGCACCGTGCATCCCGACACCTGCCGGCAGCTCGCCAAGCATGCTGGCGCACAGAATGTTTCGGTTATCGATGCCCCGGTGAGCGGCGGCGGTGGTGCGGCGGCCGAAGGGCGTCTGCTGGTGATGGTCGGTGGGGACGCCGCCGTCGTCGAACGCTGCCGACCAGTCTTGCAGACATATGCCGACCCGGTCGTGCACCTTGGCGAACTGGGGTCCGGGCAGACCGCGAAGCTACTGAACAATCTGATGTTCACCGCCAACCTGGGAACGGCTGCCACCGCCCTTTCACTCGCCAAGGCCCTCGGCGTATCCCCGGAGCGTCTCAGCGAAGTTGTCTCGCGCGGTAGCGGAAATAGCTTCGCGCTCAACGTAATCAACGGTACCGGCGGATTGGACCAGCTTGCCGGATACGCGGGACCGCTACTGCAGAAGGATGCGCGACTGATCGCCGACCTCGCCGAATCAGCGTCCGCACACGGGGGTGCGGTGCTCGACGCCGCCGACGCCGCGCTGACTCTGATGGGTCATCCCCGGTCGGGGTGATCGTCGGCCTGGGTATCCGGGTGCCTCAGAGCTGCGCGTATACGGTCTTGGTTTGCATGAAGCTTTCGATGCCGTCGCGGCCCCACTCGTAGCCCCAGCCGGACTGTTTGTGTCCACCGAACGGCATCGAATGGTCGAACACCATCTGGCAGTTGAGGGTGATGGTGCCGGCCTGCAGACGCTTGGCCAATCGGTGTGCGCGGCTGATGTCTTTGGTCCACGCGGTGGCGGCCAGCCCGTAGTCGGAGTTGTTGGCCAGCGCTATCACCTCGTCGTCATCGCCGAACGGCAGGACCGCGACCACCGGACCGAAAATCTCCTGCTGATACAGCCGCATGGCGGGGTCGACGTCGGTGAGCACGGTCGGGTGAACGAAGTAGCCGCTGCGGTCGAGCCGGTCACCCCCGGTTACCACTTGCATACCGTCGCGCTTGCCTTCGTCGATGAAGCCCATCACGCGGGTGAGCTGCTTTTCGCTGATAATCGGACCGATGAGTGCCTTGTCGTCGGTGGGCCCGCCCAGCTTGACTGAGTTCGCCAGGTTCGCCACGCCTTCGACGACCCGCTCATAGATGCCGTGCTGGGCGAACATGCGTGATCCGCTGATGCAGCCCTGACCGGAGTGGATGAAGATGCCCATAGCGGCCATCGTGATCGCGGTGTCGACGTCGGCGTCGTCGTAGATCAGTACGGGTGATTTGCCGCCGAGTTCGAGCATGACTCTTTTGAGGTTGCCGCCGGCGGCCTGCACGATCTGTTTGCCGACCTCGGTCGAGCCGGTGAAGGCGACCTTCTCGATGCCGGGGTGGGCGGTGATCGCCGCGCCGGCGGTGTGTCCATAGCCGGTCACCAGGTTGACCACGCCGTCGGGGATGCCGGCTTCGGTGAGGATCTTTTCCAGCAGTAGCGCCGAAAGAGGGGTTTCCTCGGCGGGTTTGACCACACAGCTGCAACCGGCGGCAAGTGCGGGCGCGAGCTTGGTGCACGCGTTGAATACCGGGCCGTTCCACGGGAAGATCAGTCCGACCACACCGTAGGGTTCTTTGAGGGTGTAGGCGTGCATGGTCGAATACGCGCCGCTGATGCCGCCGGTCTGCTGCACGTCGTGGGCGATGCCATTGACCTTCGTACACCAACCCGCGTAATAGCGGAACGTCTCGGCGCTGGTGGACATGATCATCGACGCCTGCTTGTAGGGCATCCCGGTATTCAGCGAATCGATTTGGGCGAGTTCATCGGCGTACTGGTCGATCAAGTCGGCTACACGCCAAAGGACTTTGGCCCGCTCGTTTCCGGGTAGCCCGCACCAGGTGCCCGCATCGACGCTTGCGCGCGCTGCGGCGACGGCCTCGTCGACCGCTGCAGCGCCACCGTCGCGGAATTCGGTGATCTGTTCTTCGGTCGCAGGATTGATGATCGGAATCACCTCGCCGGTCCCGGGTCGGTGGCGGATCTCGTCAAGGATGGACTGCACGGTCATGGCAAAGCCCCTCGGTCAAAGTGCGGCTCTCAGACGGCGGTCAGTCCGCCGGGGTGAACTCGATGTGCAACTCAGTCAGCCCACGCAGCAAGAACGTGGGTGCGTACCGGTACTGGCGGTTGGTCGCCGGCCCGTGTTTAGCCTCGCTGATCACGATGTCGTGGGTGCGGTCAAGCAGGCGATTGACGGTGATCTGTCCTTCCACCCTGGCCAGCGGGGCACCCGCGCAGGTGTGGATACCGCGACCAAACGCGATGTGCTCGCGTACGTTCTTGCGGTCGACCCGAAACTCGTTGGGGTTATCAAACTTTCGTGGATCGCGGTTGGCCGCACCCAGGCACAGCATGAGGACCGTGCCCGCAGGTATGTGGACCCCACCCAAATTGGTGGTCTTGCGCGCCAGCCTGAAGTCGACTTTGGTCGGGCTCTGCATCCGCAATGCCTCTTCGATGAACGAGCCGACCAGGTCTCGATCAGCGCGCAGGCGCTCCTGGAGTTCGGGCTGATCACCAAGGACCTGCACTGCCGAGCTCAGCAGCTTGGTCACGGTCTCCTGTCCGGCTGCGAACAAGAAGGTCGCCGGGCGGACCACCTCCAACAGCGGGGGGGTCGAGCCGTCGGGGTAGGTGGCGGTGGCCAAGCCGGTGAGCACGTCGTCACGAGGTTGTTGACGCCGCTCGGCGATATAGCCGCCGAACAGATCGTCGAGATACTGCAACGGGTTGCTGCCCACCGGCTCGTGATCCAAGGCGCCGACCCTGGCGCCGGGCGCACTACCCGCACCCAGATTGCGGCGGATCTCGGCGCGGTCCTCGTCGGGAACCCCGAGTAGGTCCGCGATCGCCAATGTCGCAAAAGGTTTTCCGTACTCGCCGAGGAACTCGCAGTGGCCGTTGGCGATGAATTCATCGAACTGCCGGTCGGCCAGCTGCCAGATGTAATCCTTGTTTTCCTGCAGCCGCCGCGGAGTCAGCAGTCGCCCCAACAGCGAACGCGCCTTCTCATGTTCGGGCGGGTCCATCACCACCATGTGCTCGAAGATCGGGAACTCGTGACGATGAGCTTCGATTTGGTCACTGATGTCATCACCTTCGGGGGTGAACGGCAGCGGCGGGAACGGGCCGCCGATCGCGTTGACCGCCGAGAACGACTCGACATCCTTGAATGCGGCCTGGACCTCCTGGTAGCCGGTGACTGCCACCACCCCATGGTGCGGCTCACGGAACACCGGACCCTGGCCGCGCAGATAATCCCAATATTGATAGGGGCCCTGCGCGATGTCGGCATCGGTGAAGTAGTCGACGTCAGCGAGATCGGTCATTTAGTCCAGATCCTTTCCGGGGCCGAAGAAATCAGGGCGACAAGCTGCATCACGGTCACGTCTCTTCGACGACCATGCTGATGGCTTGACGGGGACAGGCGGCGACGGCGGCTTCCACGTTGTGCTGCAACGACTCTTTCGGCGTCTCATCGCAAGTCGCGATGTCCTCGCCGAGGTCGAAGACCTCGGGGGCGATCTCAATACACAGGGCATGCGCCTCACACAGACCGGGATCAACCCGCACGCGGAAGCGCGCGGTCATCGTCGCCGACCTTTACCGTCGGCGGCGCTCTTCGGCGCGGTCGGCATGGTGCCTCCAACCCGTTTGGCTCTACTTCGCGGCTTCATAACTGATCGATCGACCAAATTGCTAGGATGCAGTATGCCTACCACGTCCCGCGCGGCCCGGTCAAGCAACTGGGAGCCGGCCAACACAGCGCCAACTCCGCGCAGCAAAAGGAACGGTGATGCAGGGGCCCGCAGCAAGCTGATCGAGGCGACCGCCCGGATCATGCGCGATGAAGGCTATGCCGCGGCCACGTCACGGCGGGTGGCCGCCGAGGCCGGCGTCAAGCAGGCGCTGGTTTACTACTACTTTCCGACGATGGACGACCTGTTCCTGGACGTGCTGCGCGCCGGCGCGGAGGCTGCGCTGGTGCGGATGCGAGCCCTGCTCGCCGATGACGATCCGCTCCAGGCGCTGTGGCTGCTGAACAGCGACCCCGCATTGACGACTCTCAACGCCGAGTTCATGGCATTAGCCAACCACCGCAAGTCAATTGGAGCCGAGCTCAAAGCGTACGCCGAACGTGTCCGCGACATCGAGACGGCGGCCGTCACGATGGTGCTGCGCGCCAACGACGTCGATCTCGAGAAGTATCCACCGGTCGCGATCTCGATGCTGATCGCGCAAACCGCGCGCAGCCTGTGCAACGAGAACGCCGTCGGCGTCACCCAAGGCCACGACGAATTGCGCGCATTCGTCCAACGCCAGATCAGCCTGCTGAAATCGTCTGCGCCCGCATCGACATAGCCCCGCTAGCCCCAGTATGCGGCGGTCCACAGCGACAGTGGCATTTTGTTCCGCCCACAGCATTGCTGGACTCCGTTCACGGCCATCTGTTGACAACCGCACCGCAACGATGTCACGCTTCCTGTTCGAACGACCAAATAGTTTGGGTGGTAGGCAGGCGCGGGTCGGGTCACTAACCCATCCCGGTCGCCGGAGGCAGTGAGGTGCAGTCATGGGTGGACGAGTTGAGGGCAAGGTCGCGTTTATCACCGGCGCGGCCCGCGGCCAAGGACGCAGCCACGCGGTGCGTCTAGCCCAAGAAGGCGCCGACATCATCGCGGTCGATATCTGCAAACCCATCAGCAGCAGCAGCCAGATCGCCCGGTCGACAACCGATGACCTGGCCCAGACCGCAGATCTTATCAAGGGCCTCAACCGTCGTATCGTGACCGCAGAAGTCGACGTGCGCGACTACGACGCTCTTAAGGCGGCAGTCGACAGCGGTGTCGAGCAGCTTGGCCGCTTGGACATCATTTGCGCCAACGCCGGAATCGGCAACGGCGGCCAGACCCTCGACAAGACCAGCGAAGGCGACTGGCAAGACATGATCGACGTCAACCTCTCGGGAGTCTGGAAAACCGTCAAAGCTGGTGTTCCACACCTGGTTTCGCAAGGGCAAGGTGGATCACTTATCCTGACCAGCTCGGTTGGCGGCCTCAAGGCCTACCCGCACACCGGCCACTACATCGCTGCCAAACACGGCGTCGTTGGCCTGATGCGGACCTTCGCCGTCGAACTCGGCCAACACTTCATCCGCGTCAATTCCGTTCACCCCACCAACGTCAACACACCGATGTTCATGAACGAGGGAACGATGAAAATGTTTCGGCCCGATCTGGAGAACCCCGGCCCAGAGGACCTCAAGGTCGCAGCACAGTTCATGCACGTCCTCCCGGTCGGCTGGGTCGAACCAGTGGACATCAGCAACGCGGTGCTGTTCCTGGCCTCCGACGAATCCCGTTACATCACAGGACTTCCCGTCACCGTCGATGCAGGAAGCATGCTCAAGTAGGCCACGAAGACCGATCCGACAGACCGCTGTCGGGCGAGTTGGCCTGGATGTCTCGGAATAGACGGCATACGAGGGTCTCGAAATGCGTATTGGTGCCGCGAGTTCGGCGCCGATGGCTCCTCGAGGGGTCGAGCCATACGCAACCGGGTTACCAGACATACCCGCACGAGCGTCGCGGCTCAACCCGCGACGTCTGACTCATCAAAGGCACTCGTCGTTTACTCACCACCGACCGCGTTCTCGGCTGGCTTACCCCTCGTCCGCTACGGACGTGTATTTGGTGCTGGTGGAGGTACGTGACCCTGCTGACCAACCGAAATATGTCCACGCTCGCCCTATTTGAACTTGAAGCGGTGTCATGGAAAATCCGTAAGGTGTCGGAATCGGGGCGGCCGGGTCTGCGGGCCAAGTCAGGCTGTCCGCTTACTGAGGTCAGCTTCTGTACGGATGCGGATGCGATAGTACGACCACGGTTGACGATGTTCGGCCGGAGTGCCCACCATCTGATCGAGGAGATTAGTGGCATGCAGGGCCAGGTCGACGTGGTACCGGACAAGCCCTAAGTTGCTGAAGGCCCGGAATACGTCATCGCGGCCTACGCAGGGAGTGTCGTCTCCGACAGCAGCTCGAGTGCGCAGAGAAGAGCCGTGCGGACATCCCCGCAAGCCCGATGGATTTGACGCTCGGCATTAGGCGGGGTGCCTCGATGTGATGGTGCGCTGCGGATGAGTTCGGCATTCGCCGGTGTTGGACTGGCGGGCACTGCCATGGGATTGCTCCTTGCAATTGGATAGTCCTGCTTGGACTTTGGGAATCGCCGGTACAAGCCGTTACTGCGGCTTGTACCCAAAGCTGTTCAAGTACAGGCGAACTCAACTCGTTGAAATGGTCAATCTGGTTGGCTTCGGGCTTTCCATTGGTCGTGTCGACGCTTGATCCGCGTAGAAGTGTCCTTCGCGGCGCTACCCAGCGCGCTCAAACGTTCGTAGGCGCTGATATGAGACTGACGACTCGTCCACCTTCTGGTTCTATTGCGGTGGTGATCGTGTCTTGGCGGCCATCCACGGCGCTGTCTTAAGGCATTTCATCGGACGCTTCCGGTGGGGGACCACTTCTCTTCGATCCGGCCGTAGCGCCACACCAGCAAAGCGATCGCCCAGGTGACCACGAACAATCCGACGACCACGAAGCCCAGCGTGTTGAGGTCCAGGCCGCCGAGCCAAGCCCAGAACGGGCCCTGCCAACCGAATTGAGTGGCGAATAGGCCGAGCAGTTCGATGCTGCCGATCAGCAGGGCGACGGCCACCGAGAGCCCGGTGATGGTGATGTTGTAGTAGATCTTGCGCACCGGATTGGAAAAGGCCCAGCCGTAGGCGAAGTTCATGAACGAGCCGTCGATGGTGTCCAGCAGGCACATGCCGGCGGTGAACAACACGGGCAGGCACAGGATCGCGTACCACGGCAACCCCGCTGCGGCGCTGGTGCCGGCCAGTACCAGCAGTGCGATCTCGGTGGCGGTGTCGAACCCCAGACCGAACAGCAACCCGATCGGGTACATCTGCCAGGAACGGGTGATCGAGGTGGTGAACCGGCCGAGGAACCGGTTGAACAGCCCGCGATTGTCCAATTGCTGTTCCAGCTCGGTCTCGTCGTAGTCGCCGCGGCGCAATCGGGCGAACACCCGCAGGATGCCCACCAGCACAATGATGTTGAGGAGGGCGATCACATAGAGGAACACGCCCGAGATGCTGGTCCCGATCAGTCCCGTGTAGTGGTGCAGCGTCGACGAATCGTCTGCGACCGGCCCGGCGATCGCCTTGACACCCGTCGCCAGCAGCACCGCCAATACGAACACCACCGTTGAGTGGCCCAGCGAGAAGAAGAATCCGACGGCCAACGGGCGCTGCCCGTCGCTCATCAGCTTGCGGGTGGTGTTGTCGATGGCGGCGATGTGGTCGGCGTCGAACGCGTGCCGCAGGCCCAGGGTGTAGGCCGTCACCCCGACGCCGATGCCAAAGGCCTTGCCGTCCAAGCTGAATTGGGCAGGATCGACGACGTAGACCAGGGTGCCCCAACCCGCCAGGTGCAGCGCGACGATGATGGCCGCCATCACGCCGAGCCGCCGCCACTCCGGCGGGGTCAAGGGCGCTCGCCGCCGTCGTCCATGTCTCCGCTCCTTGGGTGTGAGACACGAAAACCAAGTCAAGAAAACGCTAACAACCACCCCGGCCTGATGCAATTGATTTGCAATAACGAATGCGGGGAATCCGCCATCGACTGTTAAGCGTTGCCTAAATCGTTGCTGGGCCAGTGCAAGATCGCGCTGGACAGCGACCCATTCGCTTGTAACGTGCCTCGGAGGCCGAGTCCAAAGCAAATATTTGGTGTTCGTCATTGGCCGTGCCACCGCGTAGAGTTGCTGTGTGAGTTCGGATTTGGATACGACAACTTTGGCAGCCGAACACGACTGCCTACTCCTAGATCTCGACGGCACGGTTTATTGTGGGTTGGCCCCAATCGCCGGCGCGGTTGAAACACTGCAAGGCATCGTGATTCGGAAATTGTTCTTGACGAACAACGCTTCGCGGTCGGCAGCCGAAGTGGTAAACCATATGGGTGAGTTGGGCTTCGCGATTGACCCGAGCGATGTTGTCACCAGCGCACATACCGCTGCTCGCTTGATCGCAGACATGCTACCTTGCGGCTCCAGGGTTTTGGTGATTGGCACTGAAGCACTCGCCGCTGAGGTGGCTGATGTCGGACTGACCCCCGTGCGGTCGTGGGAGGATGCGCCCCTCGCCGTGGTGCAGGGGCATTCACCGCGTACGGACTGGGCTGCGCTGGCCGAGGGTGCCCTGGCCATCCGGGCGGGTGCGCTGTGGGTTGCGTGCAATATTGATGTGACTTTTCCCACCGAACGCGGCCTGGTGCCGGGCAATGGCGCCATGGTCGACGCGCTGCGCGCCGCCACCGGGGCCCAACCGCTCGTTGTCGGAAAACCGCAGCCACATATGGTGCGAGATGGCCTCGGGCGCGGGCGTTTCGAATCGCCGCTAGTCGTCGGTGACCGCCTCGACACCGATATCGCCGGCGCGGCAGCTGCGGGTTTGCCCAGCTTGCTCGTGTTGAGCGGCGTCACTACCGCAGCCGATGTCGTCCGTGCCGAATCTGAGTGCCGACCAACGTATATCGCGGAGGACCTGTGTGCACTTGCCACGACAGGTGCCGCCCTGCGTGTCGGCCCCCAACCCGGTTGGCATACCGAAATCGGCCGTGATGCCGTGACTATCACTTCGGCGACTCGGGACAGTGAAGATCCCGGATTGTCGGTGGTCCGCGCGGCCGCGCACGCGGCCTGGTGCGCCGAATTCGCTTGTGGGTCACCCGTTTTGCGCGCAGGTGATGAGCGCGCCCGCCGCGCACTTGACGCGTGGTGTCTATTGGATCGCACATAGCAGATCACTCTGTCGGCAATCGGGCCGCTAGGGCGGGATCGATCCGAGCTCGCGCACGTACGGATGCACACGAGGCCTGCACGATCATTGGCGCATCGGAATCGCTGCCTTTCGGTATCTGAATCGCTGCGCTGTCGGGGTTCTCCCGGTGCGCCATCAGCCAGTCGTAGAGCAGCCAATCTAGCGCGCATGCCACCGTATTGGGGTCCGCTTCGTCGGTTGCCACGCCTGTGACGCAGGCTTCGAGTGCCTCGCGATGCTCGCGTCTGGCGGCGTCCTTGTTCACCCCCGAGCTGTCGAACAGCATCATTGACAGCGTCAGCGGATACCGTTGGCCGGACTCCGATTTGAGGATCCAGCGGCCGCCCCTCCAGGGTTGCTCCGGGTCGACCAGAACCATCTGCCCGAATCCACTGGTTACTCCCAGCGAGGGCTCGTCGAGCTCACCGTCGAACGGGGCCGGCCCTAAGAGGCCGACAGCGAAGCGAGCGCGTATCGAGAGCAGGGCCGCAGTGCCAATAATCTTGCCAGCCCGCGTATCCGGGACGATCCCGGTGACTTCTGCGGCCGACGCGTAATCCCGCATCAGCAGATCCAAACTCCGGTGCAGAAATACCAAGTGGGAACGTTCATCTGCGTCGGGGCGCCTGCCCCCACCAAGTAGTTCTCCGAATCGGCCCGCCGCAATGATCAATGCGTCGTCGAGGGCCTCGAGATGAGTCGCCATCAAACGGTCGGCCTCGTCATCTCCCATGACGAGGTCCGGCAGGGTCGTGGGTGCACCATCTGAGGTGTTCCAGTAGAACCCGATCTGCCCCTCGGACTGGATGATTCGTGGCCTCATGGCATGTTCGCCTTGAGCCGGCGATTGGTGGCTGCCAACTGCCGGTCGGTGCTGTCCTTGAGCCTGGCCACCTGTTCGGGCCTGAGGCGATCGCACACCCGTCCCCAGTGCGTGGCGACGATGGCACCTCGCGTCAGCGGGCCTTGTCGTGCCTCTTCTGCGTCAACGCCGACTTGGTGGACTTCGGGTGCTGATAACGACAAGGAGGTTCCTGTCCAAACGAGTCGCCGCGACTCGACCAGCGCAGTCGCTCCAACGCTCGACAATACTGTGGCCCAGGTTATTCGGCAGTTATCGAGCACGGCCAGTGGATGTTGTTCTGGGCCTTTGCCGAGCAACCGCGACCACGGATAGACGCCGAACACGTGAAAGCTGTGATTCGGTGCAGCTTCACCGGCGAGATCCTCGGTGAGGTGGGCCCAGTAGTGACCGGCCCGGGGACCGAGAATCGCCAGTAGTTCCCTGGTGAACGTCGGCGGATGCAGTTCGGCGCAGACTCCGCCTCCCAGCCAATAGGAATCAACGAGGCGGTAGTCGAGAGGATCCGGGATTCCTGTCATCCGCGACATCACTTGGAGGTAGGGCCATGCCCCGGTGAATTGCCTTGCCGCCTTGCCAATCTCGTCCCGCGTACCGCCGCGGAGCCCGGGCGAGTTCGGTGGCCCGCAGTAGCCGAGCTGGTTGGGGGCATAGGCGTAGCGCGCGAACATTGCTGCACCGCAGGGGGTGATGTCCCCCCCGGTCATGTCCGCGTGCCCTGCCCGATCAGCGTAGCTGCGTCGCGATGCAGCCTGCCGAAGTTGTAGTAGGCGGCGCACGCGCCCTCAGGGGAGACCATGCAGGTGCCGATCGGGGTTTCGGGTGTGCATGCCGTCCCGAATACTTTGCACTCCCACGGCTTGAGGACACCTTTGAGGACCTCGCCGCACTGGCAGGCTTTCGGATCGGCCACCCGTACCCCGGGCAGCGCGAATCGCTGCTCTGAATCGAACTCCGCGAAATCGTCGTGTAGCCGCAACGCACTCTGCGAGATGAACCCGAGTCCCCGCCACTCGAAGTGCGGCCTGAGAGCGAAGACTTCACCCATTAGCGCCAGTGCCGCAGGGTTGCCGTTTTCGTGAACTACGCGCTTGTACTGGTTCTCGACTTCGCAGCGGCCCTCGCGGATCTGGCGCAGCAGCATCGCGACCGACGCCAAGATGTCTAGCGGCTCGAATCCGGCTACCACCAACGGTTTTCGATAGACCTCGGGCACGAACCGATAAGGCCGGTTGCCGACCACGGTCGACACGTGCCCGGGGCCGATGAATCCGGACAGCCGCAGATCAGGCGACTCCAAGATCGCCTTTATCGGCGGCACGATCGTGACGTGGTTGCAGAACACGGTTAAGTTGTTGATCCCGAGCTCTCGTGCGCGCACGAGAGTGACCGCGGTCGACGGGGCAGTCGTTTCAAACCCAATTGCGAAGAAGACGATCTGCTTGTCAGGGTTTTCCACTGCGATCTTCAGCGCGTCCAGTGGCGAGTAGACGAACCGCACGTCGGCGCCGCCGGCCTTGGCGTCGAGAAGACTGCCATTCGAGCCAGGAACCCGCATCATGTCCCCGAAGCAGGTGAAGATCACATGTGGCTGGCGCGCCAGCCACATCGCGTCATCGATGCGGCCCATCGGGATCACACACACCGGACAACCTGGGCCATGTACTAGTTCGACGTTGTCCGGTAGCAGGTGTTCGATGCCATGCCGATAGATCGTGTGGGTGTGCCCTCCACACACCTCCATGAACTTGAAAGATTCGTCCCCGCCACCGGAATTGGCCAGTGTGCCAATGGCTGTTAACAGTTTTCGGGCGGCCGCAGGATCACGGAATTCGTCTACAAATCGCATTGTCAACTCCAGGTCAGACGATCGACGAGTTGTCGAACGCTTCAATCTCGTCGGAATAGGCTTGGCCTAGATTCTTAACCGCAGCCAGGGTCAGCAACGCCTCGGTTTCGTCAATTTTGGCCATCGCAAAGCCAACGTGCACTAGCACCCAGTCTTCTGGTTCGGGCATGTCGTCCTCGAGCAGGCGCACGCTGATGATTCTGCGCACACCGCTGACCTCCACTTTGGCCAGACAGTTTGCAGCGTCGGTGATTTCGATGATCTGTCCGGGAATTCCTAGGCACATGATCCAATCCTCTCAGCAGATTCGGGGCAGTGGGTCGCCGACGAGCATGTCCACAATGCGGGTGCCCCCGAACCCAGTACGCAGCACGACGGTCTCCGGCGGTTCGGCGACGATCTCGCCGACTTCAGCCGCCTGGGCCCCTAGTGGATGCGACCGCAGCGCAGCCAGCCCGGCCTCGGCCTCGCCCGAAGCGACAACGGCAATGAACTTCCCCTCATTGGCGACATAAAGCGGATCGATGCCAAGCAGCTCGCAAGCACCCGCCACGTTGGAACGCACCGGCAGCCGACTTTCCTCCAGCACCACCGCAAGCCCGCACGCCTGGGCCAGTTCGTTGCACACCGTGCCCACCCCGCCGCGGGTCGCGTCGCGCAGCCAACGTGTTGACGGCGCCGCTTGCAACAGGAGTTCCACCAATGGGCTCAGGCAGGTGGTGTCGGAGTGGATATCGGCCTCAATCGCCAGATCACCGCGGGCCAGCATCACCGCCATACCGTGATCACCGATCGTGCCCGAGGTAAGCAGCTTGTCACCGGGCTGTACCCGTTGCGCGGACAGCTCCCGGCCGGGTGGGACGACGCCCGCTCCGGCCGTCGTGATGAACAGGCCGTCGGCCGCCCCCCTCGGGACGACTTTGGTGTCCCCGGTGACAATCTGGACACCGCCAGCCAGCGCAGCGGCTGCCATGTCTGCGACGATGCTGCGGAGCTCGTCTACTGCAAAGCCTTCTTCGAGAATGAATGCCGCCGTAATCCACGACGGCACCGCGCCGGCCATCGCAAGATCGTTCAAGGTGCCGTTGACGGCGAGATCTCCGATTGATCCACCCGGGAAGCGAAGCGGTTGTACGACAAAAGAATCGGTAGACATCGCGATGCGCTGCCCATCAGGCAATGCGATCACCGCCCCATCGCCGAGCGACTCCAGATGCGGATTGCGGAACGCTTCGACGAAGACAGCGTCCACCAACGCAGCCGACGCCTTGCCCCCCGCACCGTGCGCCAATGTCACATAGTCGTCGCGCAACCGAGGTCGCCGTTTGCGAAACGCCTCAATCCGTTCGATCACCTCACCCTCAGCAAAGGAAGGCCCGGACGCCAAGTATTCGGTGACGTGCTCTCTCATCAAACTCCTTAGCTTTCAGCGCAAGCGCTCAGCCGACGCATTTCCGCTTGAACCGTGGCCCACAGCCGGTGGCCCAACGCGGCTTGTGATTCCTGGATTCGGTGCACACTCTGGGAGCGAACGGCGAAGCATACGTCGACGCACGTGTTGTTCGCGAAGGCGCCTCCGTCGTATCCGGTAAACCCGACCGTGTAGAGGCCCCGGCGATGGGCTTCCTGCATCGCCAGCAGCAGATCCGCCGAGTTACCGCTGGTCGACATTGCAATGGCGATGTCGTTGTCCTTCGCCCTGGCGATCAGCTGCCGCACGAACACCAACTCAAACCCGACATCGTTGCCGAGCGCAGTCAACACCGCCTGATCAGACGTCAGCGACCACGCCGGCAACGGTTCGGCACTAACCGGTTGGGCGAATAGCGTCGCTAAAATGGCTGCGTCGGTGGAGCTTCCACCATTGCCGAAGGTGAAAAGTCGACCTCCCGCGGCGAACCGGCGCGCCATCTCGGCGGCGGCGCTTGCGATGGTGGCGGCGCAAGCATCGAGCGTGGCGGTGCGAAGCGCGGCGCTATCGACAGCCTTCGCCGCCGCGGACTCTGCCAAATCAGTCAGCAGTGTGGCCGCATCGCTTTCATCACCGTCGATGAACGGATAGAGGAAATTGGTCGGTTCGGCGACACGATTTTCGTTCATCACTTTTAGTCGTCACTGAGTTTGCTGAGCGCCATACCGGCGTGGACGAGGACGAGATCACCGGGCTGTAGAGGCCCGGTCAAGTCGGTGGCGATTGTCTCGGTGCCCTTCGCGGTGCGTACCGAAGTCGTCGTGCGGTCCACGGTGGCGAGGACTTCGCCGGGTCGGCCTTCGTCGCTACAGGTAATGCAGACATCCTCCGTGCAGTCCGGCCACGGAGCCGTCAAGAGGCCCGGATGTTCGAAGCACACGTGGGTCAACTCCCACAGCAAGTGATACATCAACACGAACTCACCCGTCGCCGGCAGCTGCGGATCGGAATTGTCAAGCCAGAGAATATGATCGGCGGCCCCGAACTCGGGCCGCTCGCCGTTGCCGATCCAGATTGTGGTGACGCCCCAGGCACTAGCGCGGCGCATGATCGCACGCACATCGGGGTCCGCAGCGCCGGCGACGGCAATGATCACGTCGCCGGCGCGGGCCGATACCCGCGTTTGGCTCACCAGGTCATGCCCAGTCAACGCCACGGCTGGCAAGGCCCGCTTCCCGACGATCACCGGGTGTACGAATTCGACGGCGATGTGCTGGGCATGCGGAGTCAAGGCGGGAGCGATGCACCACATGGTTGCTCCTGCTGAGAACCGCTGTGCCAGGGCCAAAGAAGCCTTCGCAAGATCCGCCGCTACCTCTGTGGTTAGGGCAGGGCCAGCCGTCATGGCAATGCCTCCGTGTCGCCGAACACACCGTATTCACGCATCGTCGCGAGCATTAGCTGTGCGGACTGTTCATCGATACGTGTCAGCGCGAAGCCGGCGTGCACGATGGTGTAGTCGTCGACGGCCAGATCGGGAAGGTAAGCCAGGCATGCTTTCTTGACTTGGTCTCCGTACGCGACCGAGGCAAACCGACCGCCGTCAGCGGCGTCCCAGATTTCGGTGATCCGGCCGGGAATCCCTAAACACATTGGGCGGTCCTTCCGATCTTCTCTTCGGCGATATGGGCTTCTTCGACTGCGGTCAATACCGAGATCGCTGCCTGGCCGAGTGCCAGTCCGCCATCGTTGGGGGGCACCAGGCGGTGGGTGAGCACGGTGTAACCGGCATCTTCGAGTCGTTGACGACATGCATTTAGCAGCAGGACATTTTGAAATACTCCGCCAGTCAACCCGACGGCTGAAATGCCGCCGGCAACGTGGCCAATCACCTCAGTGACGGCCTCTGCTAGGGCGTGGTGGAACGCCGAAGCCAGATCGTGGGTTTCGGCGCCTCCTTGCAACGCGCTGACCAACGCGGCGATCATTGGCGCGGGATCTATGATGCCGTCCGCACTTACCGCCATGCGAAATCGAAGGTCTGGTTTGCGGTTGCCGAGGGATGCTGCCAGCATTTCCATTTCGATCGCAGCCTGACCCTCGTAGGTGACGTGTTGGCGGACCCCGAGGATGGAGGCCACCGCGTCGAACAGCCGACCGACGCTCGTCGTCGGTGTGCAGGCGCGCCTTGTGGTGAATTGCGTTCGCAATAAACGTAATTCAGCGGAGCTGGCTGCTTTGACCGGAGCCAATTCGGCCTGCCACGGCACACCTGCGTGCCACAGGTGGGCCAGTGCCATCCGCCATGGGTTTCGCACCGCGGCGTCACCGCCGGCTAAGGGGACCTCGGCGAGGTGTCCGACCCGGGTGAACCGGTGGCTTTGTGTGCCGAGTCGCAGGATTTCGCCTCCCCACACGGCACCGTCGCAGCCGTAGCCGGTGCCGTCGAAGGCGACGCCGATGATGGGTTCGTTGAGCATCTCGTGCTCGGCAAGGAGTGATACCACGTGGGCATGGTGATGTTGAACGAGATCGAGTGGTCGGTCACCGGCGTTGCGCTCGGCCCAGTTACGCGTCACGTAGCGCGGATGCAGATCGGCGGCGAGCCGCGTTGGCTGAGTTCGCATGTCGCACAGCTGCTGCGCGGACTGGGTGAACGCCCTCAGGGCGGCGACGGTACCCATGTCGCCGATATGTGCCGAGCAGTATGCGCGCCGGCCGTCGGTCAGGCAGAAGGTGTTTTTGAGCTCCCCGCCGACCGCGAGCACCGGTGGGCCGTTCCGGCCGAGGTCGACGGGGAGCGGTGCGTAGCCGCGGGAGCGACGGATTGGCAGTTGCTGAGTCCCCCGGCTGTGGTCGATCACGCGCACGACGGAGTCGTCGCAGGGCACGTGAATCGGTCGGTTGTGGTCGAGGACCGCATCGGCGAGCGCGGGCAGTCGTTTGGCCGCGTCTTCGTCGGTGTAGCAGATGGGTTCATCGGATCGGTTGGCGCTGGTCAAGACGATCGCTTCGGTCGGGGGTGTGGGCGAGCCCGGCACGACAGCCAGCAATAAGTGATGGATCGGTGAGTACGGCAGGAGCAGGCCGATCAGAGGATTGCCCGGTGCCACACCCGCCGCGAGCGGGGCGTCGCGTCTGCGCTGAAGTAGCACCACCGGGCGCGACGGACTGGACAGCGCTGCTGCTTCGGATTGGCTGATGTGCGCGTATCGCCGCGCCACATCGAGATCCCGGACCATCACCGCGAAAGCCTTGCCGCGCCTAGCCTTTCGCCGTCTGATTTCCGCGACTGCTTTGCCGTTGTTAGGCGCGCAGGCAAGATGGTAGCCACCGATACCCTTGATCCCGACGGTGCGGCCGTGGGCCAGGGCCTGCTGGGTGGCGGCCAGCGCTGCGTCGACCTGAGTGATGCGAATGTCGCTGTCGGCGAACCAAATCGACGGACCACAGTCCGGGCACGCTATGGGCTGTGCGTGGAATCGGCGATTGGTCGGGTCACGATACTCGGCGGAGCAGTTGTCGCACATCGCGAAGTCCGACATAGTGGTTGCTGGCCGGTCATAGGGCAGTTCGCGAATGATGGTGAACCGCGGACCACAGTTAGTGCACGTGATAAACGGATGGCCGTATCGGCGGTTTAAGGGATCGAATAGCTCGGCCACACAGTCGTCGCATACTGCGACATCGGGGGGGACCGTGGTCGCCGTGACGCCGGCGGCACGGCTGGCGACGATGTGGAAACCCTCGTTTTTCTCGGACCGCACGGTCAGGACCGTGCAGGACACGTCGGTGATCACCGCAAGCGGGGGAGCTTCGGTGACCAGCCGGTGGCTGAATTCTGCGACTGCCGGGGCCGTTCCCTGCACCTCAATGAACACTGCGGACGCATCGTTTCCTACAAAGCCATCCAATCCGAGGTCGGTGGCCACACGATGAACGAACGGGCGGAAGCCCACCCCCTGAACCACCCCTGTCACCGTGTAGCGCCGCCGGTGGGACGCGACGGGTGCAGTACCCCCCCGACGCGTCACGTGAACCGCCACATGACAATGCGGTTGTTGCCCGAGTCGGCCACCGCCAGCCGATCACCGCGCAGCCAGACTCCGTACGGCCAACAAAGCGAATCGTGAGTGACTGCGCTCCAACGGTTTTCGCCGTTGGACTCGAACGTCGGTTGGGCTAGGACGTGGTCGGCGGGACGATCATCGGTCGGTACGCCATCCCAGAGCAGAATTCGGTTGTTGGCGGTGTCGGCGACCGCCAGCCGGTTGCCGCCTTGACCGGCGCTGTCGGTGCAGACTGAGTAGGGGAAACGGAACCGGTTGCCGCACTGCGGCCCATATGGCCATTCACGTGCGGTAGCGAAATCGGGTTGACCGAGTAGCTGGTCGGCCGGCCGATCGCGATCGGGCAGTGGTGACCAACCGAGCACCCGGTGATCACCCGCGTCGGCGATTAACAGCAGATCGTCGAGCCCGGTGATGTCGTGCGGCCAACGGAAGCTGGCGGGTCCGACGCAGTCCCCGCGGTTCTCTTCTCGGCTGTCGGGGTCAGGCTGGCCGAGCACGACGTCGGCTGGCCTGCCTGGTTCGGGCGGGCCGGACTCCCATCCGAGTACTCGACGGTTGCCGGTGTCGGCTACCCAGAACACCGAGCCGACGACCGCAATGCCGAATGGCCAGTAAAGCGATGACGCCGAACACTGGCCGCCGGCGTTCGGCTCGGCCGCTGTGCTGTCGTGTTGACCTATCACCAGATCCGGTGGGATCGAGCTGTTTTCGGGCACCGTATCCCACACCAGGATTCGGTGGTGCCAGGCGTCGGCAACGATGAGTCGCCCGTCGTGCACGAGCACGCCAGTCGGCAGGTTCATGCCATTCTCGGGGCCCCGTCCGGCCGCGGCGCGTCCCTCGGTGGTGGCGTCGGCCTGACCAAGCACGACATCGGCGGGTTGTTCATCGCGGGTGGGCAATCCGTGCCAGATCAGCACTCGATGATTGCCGGAATCGGCCACCACGAGATGCCGTTCGTCAAAAAACACGCCGCGCGGCGAATACATCCATGCCAGTGTCGGAGCGGCCGGCGGTAATGCCAGGCCGCCGGGTGCCGGTGCACCCAGCCACACGTCGGGCACCCATCCCCCGGAGGCTTCCGTTCCGATGGGGGAGGCGATGCGGGTGGGCCGCGGCAGGATGCTGGTCCGTACGGTCAGGCCGGTCATCTGCCGACCCGGACCCAGATCTGCCCATCATCGACCCGCAGTGGCAGCTGCTCGAGTTGGGCTGCCGGCGCGGTGAGGCACTCACCGGATGCCGCGTCGTAACAAAAGCCATGCCAGGGGCAGATCAAGGTGCCGTTGTCGGTATCGAGCACCGCGTTGTCCAACGGCAAGGCCTCGTGGGCGCATTCGTTGACATAGGCGGTGAGCTGTTGATTGAGGCTGACCAGGAGAACCGAGACCTGCTCCGCCGAGTGCGGTGCGGTCACGTCCACCGTGACGAAATCGTTGTCGGGCACCTCGCCGAGCGCCCCGGCCGGTGCCCAGCCCTCCTCATCGAGCGGATGGCGAGCAGGGAACAGTGAATCGGCCGAAATCAGCGTCGGTTCGGGCTCATTGGGCAGTACTTCGACCTGGTTTATTGACGGGATACCTTCGACGAGTGCCTTTTCGACGAGGTTGCGAAGCGTGACCGACGACATCGAGCACCCGTTGCATGCGCCCCGCAAGCGTACGAACGCTGTCCCGTCCTCGATCCGTACGAGGGTGACGTCACCGCCGTGACCCTGCAGTTGTGGTCGTACCTCGTTGAGCGCCTTGGTGGCCTGTGTCAGCGGGTCGGGCCGCACGATCTCGTGCAGTGAGAGCAGGAGGTGGACAATGGGATCGTCGACGAGTTCGAAGAGGGCCGGTTGCGCGGCGCTGTCGACGCGCAACCGGCGCACTATGGTCACCAAGCCCGCTCGGTGAATCGCCTCGATCGCGGCCTTCAGTTCCTCGGCGACAGCGCGTGCGGATGGTTCCAGTTCCGCTAATGCCGCGACGGCATCGTCGACGCGTGTTGCGAGTTCTTCGAAGGTGGGGTCCGGTGCGGATGTGGGTGTGGTTTGTGGCTGGGAGGTCTCCGACACGGCTGTGGGCATCACGGCCTCCCAGCTTGCTCGGTAGCGGAAAGCACCCGCTGCCGGGCGATTTCGTCGAGCACTCCGCGCACGGTACGCACCGAGTCGTCATCGCCCAGCTCTTCGAATAAGAACCGAGCCTCGTATAGCTTGGCTTTGGCGTCATCGAACATTCCCAGGTGCGCAAGAACGTTGCCCTGGTTTGCCAGCACTCGGGCCCGGCCGAGGGGTTGGGTTGTGCGGTCGCGTGTTTGCAGGATGGCTTCGTAGATTTCGACGGCCTCGACAAGATTCTCTTTGTGGTGGCGCGACGGCGTATATACCAGAGAGTTGGCGAGATTGAGCTGCACGCTGGCCCATTCGTCGGGATGGTCCTCGCGGGTGTAGACCGTCAGAGCCGACCGCAACGACTGAGCCGCCACGCCCAGGCGCAACTGGCCGGATGCCTCAACCATCGGCATGGTCAGGTATGCCGCAGCGAGCCCGGCATGCGCTGCCGCCCATTGCAGCGGCGCGTCGGCGCACTTAATCAGCTGCAGCGCCGAGTGGTAGTGGGGGATAGCGGTGGCAAGCAGCTCGGGTCGAGTTGCGGCCTGTTCGTGCAGCAGACTTGCCAGGCATGAATGGATTTCCGCCCGCGCGACACGCAAGCCGTCGGCATCCGCAAGAACGGTCAGTGCCTTCTGCAGTCGCACCGCGCAGCTGGCGTCGTGGGTGTCCCGGCCGATCGCGCCGGCAGCGGCGAGCATGCTACCGGCCAGCGGCGCCGACACCGGCTCGGCGGCCTCGGCGGCACGGTCGAGCAATTCGATTGCGGTTTGGGGGCTTCCTTCCGCGAGCGCATGACCCGCCTGCACCGACAGTAAGGTGGCGGCCAGCTCGCCCACGGTGGTCTCGGAACGCGGCGGCGTGTCGGTGCGCCCAAGCGTGAAAAGCACTACGTCGACGAGGATCGCGAACTCGCCCAATGTTGCCCGGAGTTCTTCTGGGGCAACGCCGTCGGGATCTAATACGAAGCGGTTGTAACGAGCCACCGGATCTGCTTGCCCGTCCAGGACAGCAAGTGCAGCGTCTCGCTGGCCTGCGGCGGCAAGCTCATGGGCGCGCAGGGTCGGCGGCCAGATTTCAGGGAGTTGCCCGGCCAACATTGCCTGACGCGCGGCCTCGGTATCCGCATGAGCGGGAATCAGCATGTAACCCAATGGAAGTGGAAACAGGCCCAATGGTTGCGGTGGCAGTGTCAACTGCGGTGCACCGGTAACGGCATCGTCTACAACTGATGTCGATGGTGTCAGTGCCTCAGCCATTCAGCAGCCCCCTAATGTCTCGTTCGGCGGCCCGCTTGATCATCCGGGCCGATAACTCGGCACGGGCCTTGGTCGGGTGCGTGTCGATCCGCTTTCGCACGACGCCGTCAGCAAAAATGACCACGACGTCCATTGCCCAGCGC
This sequence comes from Mycobacterium sp. 050128, assembly GCF_036409155.1. NCBI lineage: Bacteria > Bacillati > Actinomycetota > Actinomycetes > Mycobacteriales > Mycobacteriaceae > Mycobacterium > Mycobacterium sp. 050128. The sequence goes on from NZ_JAZGLW010000006.1 coordinate 193,550, forward strand.
CCTCGCTCTTCGGACACGACGGTGTCGACACTTAGGGCTTCATCCGCTGAGCTGTCCTGGCGCCGCTGCGTGTGCGGGCGATTCGGTTCCGGATCTAAGTCGGGTTGTTCGGCCACAAGTATCACTTTTGTTGCTCCAGCGGGATCCGGAGCGCGCCATGGTCATCGTCCCAGAACGCTTGGCGGACACCGATTGGGATGATATCGGCCAGTAGCTCGCGGATCAGGACCGCGCGATCGCCGGCGGGGTTACGCTGCTTGAGGAGTAGTCCACCGTTGCGTGGCCCGCGCAGGGGTAGCAGCCAAAGCTGATGTTCGCGCACGTCGCCGACGGCGACGTGCGCGGGGAAATGCGCCGCGGCAAGCGCAGCGCCCAGTCGGAGGTACCCGTCCTCGGTGAACTGCACTGTGAGGTCTTCGGCGTCGCTGGGTTCCGGCGGCCGAAGCGCCGAAATGTAGTCCCGCTCAATGAGTTCGATGACCTGTTCCATCGCCGCGGTCACGTCAGTTGATAGGTCGGCACCCATGGCGATGTTGGCCGCTTCGATAAGAAAGACCGTGATGTCGGATGGGCATGCCTCAGCCAGCGCCCACCGCGCGAACGCTATCGCGTGATCCCAGCGGAAGGAATGAGTGTGCAGACCCTCCAACGGCGGTAACTCGGCCAACTCCGCACCGGGCACCCGGTAGATGGTCCCGGGACGGGCGCCCGTGGCCGAGGCGTCAACGATCACGACCCGTTGGGCGCCTCGCATCTGAAACGCCACGTCCATGCCCGCGGTGCCGCCATCGACAAGCCTTAGCCCATCGGGCACGCCGCGTTCCCACAGGTGGCGCACCAGGATTGGTCCCACGCCATCGTCACCGCGTAACAGGTTGCCGCAGCCGATCACTAGGACGGCGCAACCCGGCGGGTCCGGGGTGGGAGTGGACCGGCCAGGCTGCGCCGTCTCGTCGCGGCTGCTCGAGGTAGGGATCACACCATTCCGTTGATGACGAATTTCGAGAGCTCACGCCCAGTCTTTCCGTCATACGCGTGGACGGTGCAGACCAGGCAAGAGTCAAAGCTGCGGGCCACGTGGCCGAGTTCGACGGGGTCTTCAGGATCGACGATCGGTGACCCCACCAAGGCCCGCTCGATCGGGCCGAGGGTCTCGGCGCCGTCGCGAGGTCCGATGTTCCACGCGGTGGGAGTCACGACCTGATAGTTCTTGATCTTGTTGTCCTCGATCACGATCCAGTCCGACAGCGACCCACGGGCAGCCTCGGTCGATCCGAAACCTTTGCCCTCGGCGTGCTCGATGGGCTTGGTGTAGAAGCTCTCCTTGAGGTCGAGCTGGTTGAGCCACTCGCGAGTCCACTTGTAGTACTTCGGGGCCTCATGCATGCGGGCGAGCTGGCGCACGAAAACGCTTGGCCCGATTGCGTTATAGAGATCGACGAACAGCGGGTCGTCGTCCTGATGAGACGCGGGATTGGGACCGCCTGCAGCCAACCGCCGTGCCAACGGTCCGGCTTCCAGCGGAATGTGCCCAAGCGTCGGCACGTCGTAGCGCGGTGACTTCGCCCAGCTGTACTTACCCTGCTTGCGTCCGTCTTCGGGGTCGATCGGGTTGGTCTCACCCTCGAAGGGATGTAGGGCTCCGGTGCCCTCGTAGAAGGAGTGGGTCACGTCCTCCCGAACGCGGGCCTGGTCGAATTCGGACCACTGGCCGCCAGCAAAGATTCCGGATCTCCCGATCAGCGCGGCGTTGCGGCCGTCGATCGTCGGGTTCTCGTACAGCGATGGCTCGAAATAGGTACCGGTGGCAATGTAATTGCCGACGCCGCTACCGTATTTGTCCAAGCCGACATCCAGGCAGTAGCGAATAAAGAACCCGCAGTCGCTATTGTGCTGGGCTTCGTTCTCGTCGACCCATTCCAGCACGTCCTGCCACGTCTTGTTGGCCAGCCAGCGGTCCACCGAGCAGCCGAGCCATTGCTTCTCCAGCCACTGGTCCTTCCAGTGCTCAAGGATCGCTATCGACCGAGTGACGTCTGAGAGGGTCGGAGCGCACATCACGCCGCCTGGCACCATGAAACTCGAGTGCGGCCACTGACCGCCGAAGATCGCGTATACCTCAACGGGCTTGGCCGACAGCACGACACCCGGCTGGTAGCTGGTACCCACGTAGGGCGCGAATCGACGTACTGCTTCGGCGTAAAGCTTCGACTTCGCGTAGTTCTTGTTGGTGAAGTCAATTGCGAAGAGCGCGTAGAAGTATCGCGGAATCGACTGCAGCGTCTCCGCGGCCTGGCAGATGTTACGCACCAGCGTCGCATTCGGTGGCACGTGAGTGCGCCACGCGGTGTCCAAAGCGTAGGCGGACTTGTACAGGTGACTGCCGCCGCAGATGCCACAGATCCTCGGGGTGACCACCAGTCCGGCCTGGGGGTCCTTGCCGCGCAGAATGATTTCGAAGCCGCGGAACATCGCGGCCTCGGTCCATGCCGAGGTGACGACCCCGTCGTCGATCGTGACGCGAACATCGAGGTCACCCTCGACTCGCCCCAGCGGGCTGACAAATAGGTCTAACGAGGTCATTCGGTGAGTCCTTTCAAGACTTGGGCTGGGTTGTCGAAAAGGGCTTGGGCTAGACGACGAACATGTCTTCCTTGGACCACTGGGGCGCCGCAATGCGTGCGGCCGCGGCGTGGGCCATGTAGGTGAGGTGATCACTGCCCTCGGGAACTTCCTTGGGGATCATCCCGCTGACCTTCTGCGTCTTGAACACGGTTCCAGGCGCTAAGTCGAAATGCGGGAATTCAGGCTCGGTGCAGCCCAGGCAGGGCATGCCGGCTCTTGTCTTCGACGATTGGCGGTTCCACAGGATGCGGTTGCATGGGGAGTGGGTCATTGGGCCACGGCAACCGAATTCATAGAACAGGCATCCGGTGCGGGTGCCCTCGCCGAAGGACAGGGTTGATTGCTTGTATTCGAAGAACTGCACTCGGGTGCAGCCGGTCTGGGTAAACGTCTTGAAAAAGGTTTCGGGCCTGTGCAATTCGTCCAGGGCGATGTCGCCAGCGCGGCCAGTGGCTAACGCGACGATGATCTGGGTGATCCAGTCGGGGTGTGCCGGACAGCCGGGAATGTTGATGACGGGAAGGCCCATCTTGGAGCGGAAATCAGGACCGAGGAACCCGCCCTTGCGCCGTTTGTGGAATTGCAGGCCAGTCGAAGCGGACGGGTTGGGTTCAGTGGCTGGGATGCCTCCCCAGCATGCACAGTCACCGATCGCCACGACTATCTGAGCGGCCGCACACAGATCGGTGACCCAGTCTTTCATTGGGCGGTCGGCGAACATGTCCATGCGACCGGTGCCATTGGGCGCTTCGATGACGCTGCCCTCGAAAACGAAGATGTCCAGGGGCCGCTCGCCTCGGGCGCAGTCCCAGAACACCTTCTGGGCGTTCTCGCCGAGCTCGAGACCGAGCGACGGATGCCATAGCAAGTCCAGGCCAAAGTCAACGATGAGGTCAACGACGTTGGGTTCCTCGGCGTTGAGGAACGACATCGTGTTGCCGCTGCACGCTCCTCCTTGTAACCAGAGCACGGACGCCATGAAAACTCCTCTCAATTCCCCGGGAATACGCAGGTTGGGCTGGTTGTGTGTAGCGACTATTCGGCGGCGTGCCGGCCAGCGGCTTTTTTGGGCGGCTCGGGTGGCGCCAGCCTCCGACCGAAGGCCCGCGCGATCTGAATCATGAAACCCAAACCGCGTGAGACGTCAGGATCTTTTGCCACCCGCATGAGGGCGAAGACGCCTTTTGGACCGCGCGGGTCGGCGTCGGCGGCTCGCTTGCCTTCGAGCAGCGCCTCGCCGACATCTGCGAGAATCTCCGCGGTTTGTGGGTCAGTCAGCGGCGAGTGCAGTAGCCGATCGAGCGCTGGCGTTGCATCGACGACAGCCGCAGACAGTCGGGTAGCGGTATCGCTCAGCGCCGCCAAATCGATGCTCGGCCATGTCTGCTGACTGCCTCGGGCGACGGCAACTTCCCGGATTTCAGCGACCCCCGACGCCACACTGTCACCGATGACCTCGGCGCGACGCAGCAGCCCATCCAGGCCGACGACGATGGTGGCCAACAGGTCGGCGTGGTCGAGGATCAGTGAAAGCGACGAAGCAATCGCAGGATCGTCTAGCCGAGCGATTACCTCGTCCCCAGGGGATTCGGCGACGAAGGCATCGGTGTCGAGACTCTCGATCAGCGAAGCGTGTGAAGTCACCCATTCCTCCTAGGCCGATGTGTTGGTGGTCACACACGCTAGCCCCGGTAGGGGCATCGGCCTATCGCATTCGCGCAATGACTGTCAGAATTGCGCAAACTTGCACGCGCTAATGCGCTCAGTACGACAAGGAGTCTTGAATGAACGCCGCGAAATGTTTAACGAAACGTCAATCCACGCACCCCAGGCCTGGCTCACGCTAATGTCGCGCCTCGCCAGACTGGGCTTCATCGACACGCGGCGGACTGGTAACCCGGTCCGGCGCAAAGTTCGTTCCCGTGGTGTGCCGCCGGCCTTGGCGGACAACGAGATCTTTTACACCGAATCCGTCCGACAGGCGGGTGCACTGCTCGGCAAAGTGCTCGCACCCGGATGGATTACCTTGGGAGAGGAGACATCCGGTTTTGCCGCCACCATGCACGGGGTTCGGTTCCGCAACGTCAGCATGCTCTATCTGGATCTTCACGTACATTCGACACTCCAAATCCCTGTCCTCGGTAGGTACTTCGCCGTGCACATGCCGATGAATGGGCGAGCGTTGTGTCAACACGACGGACACGAGTTCGAAGCGAACACGATCAAGGCACTGGTCACCAGCCCGGGAGCCGCGCTGACCATGCGTTTCGATGACGATTCGCCTCAATTGATGATCCGCATCGAGGAACCCGCGCTGCTCGACTACCTGACGCGACTTCGCGGCCGACGACTACCCAAGGCGCTGGTGTTTCACCCCGAATTTGACCTGACTAGCGATGTCGCCGTGCGCTGGCATGCCGCAGTGCAGTTGCTGCACACGGAGGTTTACCACGCCGGCTCCCTCGTGCAGCGTGGGCATGGAATCAGCGGAATCGAGGATTTGCTCATGAACAGCCTCCTGTACATCCAGCCGTCGAACTATCATGAGGAATTCATCCGTCCGGTAGTGGATTCAGGCCGCAAGGTCGTGCAGGAAGCGATGAAATACATCGAGGCAAATCTGGCCGAACCCATCAGCATGCAGTCCATCGCCCGCAACGTTCACATGAGCGTCCGCTCGATCCAGCAGGGCTTCCGGGACGAATTGGGGGTGTCCCCGATGGCCTACGTCCGCGACCGCAGACTCGAGCGTGTGCATGCCGAGCTCGCCGACGCACTGCCGAGCGATGGCGTGACGGTAACTGACGTGGCAACCCGTTGGGGTTTCAATCATCTCGGCAGTTTCGCCGTCGAATACCGGAAGCGCTGGGGGATGAGTCCGTCAGAAACGTTGCGCCAGTAGCCAGGCGACGGGTGTATGGTCTCGTTTGAGTCGAGGAGGCTGGCCATGCATGAACTCTCCATTTGCAATTCGATGGTCGGCATCGTGCGCAAGCACGCGGCGGGCCGGGGAATCGATACGGTGCATGTGCGAATCGGGGCTCTGCGTCAGATCGTCCCTGAGACCCTTGTCTATTGCTGGTCCCTGATCACAGAAGACTCCGATTTGGCGGGCGTCAAGTTACGGGTGGAACGCATATCCGCCAAGATCCGGTGTAGCGCCTGCGGTCGGGAAACCGTACTCGACGTGGCCGTCATGGCATGTGCATCCTGCGCCGGGACTGCAGTCGAATTGGTCGAGGGGGATGAATTCCTCATCACTTCACTCGATTTGGCGGAGGTCTGACAGATGGGTAGATTCCACCGGCACGACCACGACCACAATCACGACCATCCGCACCACGATGAGTCGGTCGCGTTGGACGACCACGGTGACCACACCGGCTACGCGACCGGCAGCGAACGGCTCATAGTACTCGAGCGAATCTTCGACGAGAACGACAAGACCGCGGCGGCCAACCGCAGCGACTTCGGCACTGCGGGTTTGACAGCAGTAAACCTCATGTCCTCCCCGGGCGCAGGCAAGACGACGCTGCTGCAAGAGACTCTCCGTCAGCTGCATAACCAGTTGCGGATTGGTGTCATTGAGGGTGACATTGAAACCAGCATCGACGCTGACCGACTCAGCGGCTTCGGGGCTGCGATTTCGCTTGTCAACACCGCCAATGGATTCGGTGGGGAATGCCATCTGGATGCGCCGATGGTGCGTTCAGCTCTGGCTCGACTGCAGTTAGCCGACCTAGACTTGCTTGTCATTGAGAATGTTGGAAACCTTGTGTGCCCGGCGGAATTTGATGTTGGAGCACACGCGAGTGCGATGGTGTATTCCATCACCGAGGGCGAAGAGAAGCCGTTGAAGTACCCGGTGATGTTTCGCGCGGCAGATGTCGTGATCGTCAACAAACTGGATTTGAATCCCCACCTCGACTACGACCTGCCGACGTTCTACGCCAACCTCAACTCGGTTAACCCCGGCGTGACGGTGATCGAGACGAGCGCCCGGACTGGCTCGGGGATCGACAAGTGGTGCGAGTGGCTAACCGACCTGCACCGCGCGACCCATGCGACGACGGCAACCGCCTGAGCGGGCTCATCCGACAGCCACCCAGCCGCCCACCTAAAAGGGGGATGGCTAGTCCTAACCGGTCCGGCACCCTGCGGGCATGCTTACTGATCACACGACCCTGGTCCAGTTTCTGATCGAGGAGCGACGCCGTCACCCAGACGCGTCGGGGGACCTCAACGGCCTTATTCTCGACGTTGCGTTGGCCTGCAAGGCGATCGCGAAGCGTGTGGCCGCAGGAGCTCTCGGCGGGGTGCTTGGCTCGAGTGAAAACACCAACGTCCAAGGCGAGGTGCAGCAGAAGCTGGACGTCGTGGCCAACGACTACTTCTTGCGCGCCACGGAGTGGGGCGGTCACGTGGCCGGGATGGTCTCCGAGGAGCTCGAGGAGCCCTACCCGTTGCCGGTCGAATATCCAAGAGGCAAGTACCTGCTGATGTTCGATCCCCTCGATGGCTCGTCGAATATTGACGTCAATGTCTCGGTTGGCAGCATCTTCTCGATTGTCATGGCCGCGAGCCCCGGTGCGGACCCTGAACCGCAGGATTTCTTGCAGCCAGGATCGCGCCAGGTCTGCGCCGGGTACGCCATCTACGGTCCGTCGACGATGCTGGTCCTTTCCGTAGGTACCGGTGTCCATGCCTTTACTCTGGACCCGAATCTTGGAGAGTTCATTCTGACTCGTCAGTCGATCCAAATCCCAGAAACTACCAAGGAATTCGCGATCAACGCTTCGAATCAGCGGTTCTGGGAACCGGCGGTGCAGCGGTATGTTCAGGAGTGTCTCGCCGGCCGTTCTGGGCCCCGGCAGAAGGATTTCAATATGCGCTGGGTCGCGTCGCTGGTGGCTGAGACACACCGGATTCTCACCCGTGGAGGAGTTTTCCTCTACCCGCGTGACTCGCGCGAGCCCGTCAAGCCGGGCCGCTTACGGCTGCTCTACGAGGCAAATCCCGTAGCGTTTTTGATCGAGCAAGCCGGCGGCGCGGCCAGCACCGGAAGAAAGCGGGTGCTGGACGTGGTTCCAAGCGAGCTGCACCAACGCGTGTCACTCATCTTCGGGGCCCGCGAGGAAGTCAGCCGTATCGAGGAGTACCACGAAGAGAGCTACGAGCTGACCCCCACGTTGCCCCTGTACGGCACCCGCGGCTTGTTCCGCACAGCGGCGGGCTGAGCGTCATGTCACGCAGACACCCCATCGTCTCGGTCACGGGCTCCTCGGGAGCGGGCACCACATCTGTGATGCGCACATTCGAACAAATCTTTCGTCGTGAAGGCGTCCACGTTGCCTATGTGGAGGGTGACAGTTTCCATCGGTTCGATCGGCTCGACATGAAGGAGGCGATCGCCGAGGCCCACGCTCGCGGGGACCATTCGTTCAGCCATTTCGGTCCGGAGGCAAACCTTTTCGAGGATCTCGAAGAGTTGTTTCGGACCTACGGAGAGACAGGCAGCGGCATGTTCCGCAAGTACCTGCACGACGAGGCGGAAGCCAAGCCCTACGATCTGGCGCCCGGCACCTTCACACCGTGGGAGAAGATCACCGACGGCACGGACCTGCTCTTCTACGAGGGCCTGCACGGTGCGATCACCACAGAAACGGTAGATGTCGCCAGTCACGCGGACTTGCGCATCGGCGTGGTACCGGTAATCAATCTCGAATGGATCCAAAAACTGCACCGCGACAAGAACGTTCGTGGCTATTCCTCCGAGGCGGTCACCGATACAATCCTGCGCAGGATGCCCGACTACGTGAATTACATCTGTCCGCAATTCTCCAACACCGATGTCAACTTTCAACGTGTTCCAGTGGTCGATACGTCGAATCCGTTTATAGCTAGGGCGATTCCAGCAGCGGACGAGTCGATGCTGATTATCAGATTCCGTGATCCACACGGAATCGACTTTCCGTATCTGCTGTCGATGCTGCATGATTCGTTCATGTCGCGGCCCAATACGATCGTGTGTCCGGGTGGCAAGATGGATCTCGCGATGCAGCTAATCTTCACGCCCATGATTCTGCGGCTGGTAGACCGGCGAAACGCCGAACTCCGCAACTCCGACCTGATCAGCCGATGATCAAGTTGGAAGGCACGATGAACCGCAGCCCCGGAGCTTGGGGCCAAGACCATCAGTAAGGCGACGGGCACCAACGAGTGGTCGTTGCGGCTTTTTGGGATCCGTGCGGCCAACTCCGCCTATTGAGAGAGCGCGCGAACGACGATTTCAGCAACTAGCTGTGCGGTGAAGTGGCGCGAGCCGCGCGGGCCTGCGAAGTCGACCAAGCGAAACTCGCCATTTACGTGTCGCCGGCTTGACCGGGCGACGGAATCGTCAGCCTTTGAACTCACTAGGGCAGTCGTATCGACTTCCACTGCCCCACAATCCTTGTCGCGGATCAAGCCGTTGACATCGGGCACGCCGGGATGACCGCAATCCAGTACAACTAAGCCCGTGAACCTGCCGCGTTGGCTCGCGGCAAGGTCCCAGGCCAACTGGCCTGCGGTCCGGTCACCGACGAGCAGCCCGCTGCCTACTCTCAACTGGCCCAAGATGTCGACCACCGACTTTGGGCTCAGACCGCGATGCGCCCGGATAGTCAGCGTCCGGAACATGGCGACATGCAGTCGGCTGCGAACAACCTCAAAAGTGCTCAGCTGACGTCGCGCCTCGTCCAACATAATGACGAGGCGACCGTTTTCCGGGCCATCCAGTTCCACCGACACCCGGTCTCCGTCGACGGTCTCAACGATGTAGACGTCCTCGCGGCACACGGGCGGGTACCCATCGACCATGAGTCATCCGTAACGGTGGCCCGATGGCTGTTGGGTGGCGTACGCAAATGTCGTGTAACTAATACGGCGGTCTGAGCCTTCGGCGCGGTCGAGCCGGAAACCGGGCTCCTCGACGGGGCGCTGCACGATAAAGGAGAAGGCAGTGGTTTGTCGCCCCAGGCGCGCGTCGTAGGCGTTAAGACGGATGTAGGCCGTCGGATACGCGCTGCGGCATGCGTTGACTTCCAAAAGTACGCCGGCCGCGTCTTTTAGGTCGAACATCGGCAACCCCCACATCTCCCAATACACATTCCGCGGATGAGGGTCATCAGTGAATTCGACCGATAGCGGCCAATTATTGTCTAGCGCGTAGTTGATCTGGGCTGTGATCTCGTCGTCAGTGAATTCTGGCAGGTACGAGAAGGTGCCTTGGGTGATACGCATATGAACTCCGATCCGGTTCAGGAATGAGTGGGCGTCGCGACGACGTCGGGGGTGTCGGTCGATTCGTAGTTGAACGAGATGTCGCCCCAGGTCGCCAGGGCAGTATCGAGCGCTCGGTTGCTGGATGCAGCTTTCTTCAAGATCTCGGGCCCCTCTTTGTAGAAGTCGCGACCCTCGTTGCGCGCTTTGATCATCGCCTCCAAAGCGACCCGGTTGGCTTCTGCGCCCGCGGCGATGCCCATGGGATGACCGATGGTGCCGCCGCCGAACTGCAGGATGACGTCTTCGCCGAGGTAGTGGAGCAACTGGTGCATCTGGCCGGCGTGGATGCCGCCCGACGCGACCGGCATGACACCGGGCATCGAGGCCCAATTCTGGTCGAAGTAAAGGCCTTTGACCGGATCGGCTCCGATTTGATCCAGACGCAGAGTGTCGTAGAAGCCGGCGATCGCGTGCGGGTCCCCCTCCAACTTACCCACGACCGTTCCAGCGTGAATGTGATCGACACCGGCGAGGCGCATCCACTTGGAAATCACCCGGAAGCTGACGCCATGATTCTTCTGGCGAGTGTAGGTGCCATGCCCGGCACGGTGTAGGTGCAGTAACACACCGTTGGCGCGGGCCCAATTCGCCATCGACTGGATTGCGGTGTATCCGATCGTCAGATCGATCATCACGATCACCGAGCCGAGTTCCTTGGCAAAATCGGCCCGCTCGTACATCTGCTCCATTGTTCCGGCGGTGACGTTGAGGTAATGACCCTTGATTTCACCTGTGGCCGCCTGCGCACGATTGACTGCCTCCATGCAGAACAGGAACCGATCGCGCCAGCGCATGAACGGCTGGGAGTTGATGTTCTCGTCGTCCTTGGTGAAATCGAGCCCGCCCCGTAAAGCCTCATAGACGACGCGGCCATAATTGCGTGCCGAAAGGCCAAGCTTGGGCTTGGTGGTCGCGCCCAAAAGGGGCCGCCCGAATTTGTTCAGATGCTCGCGTTCCATCACCACCCCGTGTGCAGGGCCTTGGAAAGTCTTGACGTACTGAGTCGGGATGCGCATGTCTTCCAGGCGAAGCGCTTTGAGCGGTTTGAAGCCGAAGACGTTACCGATAATGGAGCTGGTGAGATTAGCGATCGAGCCTTCCTCGAACAGGTCCAGGTCATAGGCGATCCAGGCGATCCACTGCCCGGGCGTATTGGGCACCGCGTCCACGCGATAACACTTGGCTTGATAGTGCTCGAACGTGGTGAGCCGGTCCGTCCAGACGACGGTCCATGTGGCGGTGCTGGATTCTCCGGCAACCGCAGCTCCTGCTTCCTCGGGCGGGACGCCCGGTTGCGGTGTGATCCTGAAGGCGCACAGAACATCTGAGTCCTTCGGGACGTAATCTGGCTGCCAGTAACCCATTTCGGCGTAGGGGATAACTCCAGCGTTCCATCGATCTGTCATGCCCCGAATGCTGCCAGTGAATTATCAACATGTCTATTGAGAATCTGCCATGAACTCTGAACTTATCACTTTATAACTTCACCCGGCGCATCCACCACTTTGGTGAGGACCCCGGGCTTTGGGGGCCGATAAGTTCCACTCGACAACCCCGTACCGAAGGATGCAACTCAATGACGATTTGTCGACAGACCGCTGCACGCATGATGGAGCTCGGCAAAGGCATTCTGGCCGCCGATGAAAGCATCGCCACCATGTCGAAACGCCTTGAGGAGGCCGGCGTCGAGCCGACGGCCGAAAACCGGCGCCTATACCGCGAGCTCCTCGCCACTGCGCCGGGCCTCGCCGAGAGCGTGTCGGGCATCATCTTCTGCGACGAGACTCTGCGCCAGACCTTCAGCGACGGTAGGCCATTCGCGCAAGCGGTGCGCGACTTGGGCATACTGCCGGGCATCAAGGTGGACACTGGCGCCAAGCCATGCGCCGGTCTGCCCGGCGAGACCGTCACCGAGGGGCTCGACGGGCTACCGGCGCGCCTCGCCGAGTACGCGAAGATGGGTGCGGCGTTCGCCAAGTGGCGGGCGGTGTTCACGATAACCACCGACACCCCCAGCCGCGGCGCAATGCGGGTCAATGCCAGTGCCCTGGCGCGCTACGCTGCCGCCTGCCAGGAAGCCGGAATCGTGCCGATCGTGGAGCCAGAGGTACTCATGGACGGCAAACACAACCGCGGCGTCTGCAGGGAAGTGACTAGTGCTGTGCATACGGCGGTGCGGACCGAACTCGCGCTGCTTAATGTCGATCTGGCTGGCATCGTTCTCAAGCCGAACATGGTTCTCGAAGGTGAGAGCTACGCCCGACAATCCATTCCAGCTGAAGTCGCCGACTTCACTGTCGGCGTACTGCGGCAATGGCCCGGCGATCTCGCCGGTGTCGCCTTCCTGTCCGGAGGCCAGCCGCCTGAGCGAGCAACCGCGAATCTCGAAGCGATGCAGGACCATCGGACACCGTGGCCCCTCACCTTCTCCTTCGGCCGGGCGCTGGTAACGCCTGCTCTTTCTGCGTGGCGCGGCGAGCCGAGCCGGGTTGCTGAGGGGCAGGCTGCGCTGATCGAGCGCGTTGCCGCCAACGGCGCTGCGGCACGCCGACGTGCCGAACTTGAGTCGGTCTGACGAGCGGCCTTGCTAGCTGCCTACCTCCGGGCTATGTGAGACTTTGGACGAGCTGACGCGGACAATCAAGATGGCTGTGGCGATGGCGAGCACTAGCAGTCCAAGCACCCCGAGTTCCACCATCAATTGGTCGAGCCGCTCGTTCGATTGGGGTTGCTCGAACCGTGCCGTTACGATCAATATCCGGCGCACGGTGGCGATCAGACCGATGAACAGAAACGGTTCCGGGGCGATTTCATGGCTTTCGATAACCGTTCGCAAGGTGTAGGCAATCTCGGCGATGATGAGTACCAACAGAATACGGTCAAGAACCAGCACTCCACCCTCGAGTGCGTTCTGTTTGGTTGCCACCGATTCGGTGATGGCCTGCACGCTGCCGACGATTACCAACGCCGCCGCTGCGATCAACAGCAACAAGGCAAAGCCGTTGAGCAGCGTCTCGAAATAATGAGTAACCAGGCTGCCGAGTCGATCATTGAGTCGACGCCTGGATGGGTGGTCCGTGGAGTCAGACATGGTCCACTCGCGGGGAATGGGGCTGTGCAGCAGCATGTTCGATGATCCGCACCGAGCGTCGCGTCGGATCGACCACGTCGCGACCACCCTGTTCGTATTCGACGAGCACGTGGCCGGGTGAGGTTGAGCGGACTCGCGCGAGTCGGCCGGACACACCTGAGGCCACTCGCACCCGATCGCCGGCCGAGGGGACACGGCCCGCTGGGGCGAGACCATTGACACCGCCAGTAGTCCGGGGCATTTCGCAGCTCCTTTCGCGGGAAGGGGAGGTTTGGGCCCCATTGTTTCGGGTTTACCGGCCATGGGGGACGCCCCGATGGGGGGTTGTCGGGGTGTTGTTGAGCGAGGCGCGGCGTAACGCCCACGACGTCGATCCCGAGTGGATCACTCCCACGTCGTTGCCCCTGATCGGGGGATACTTCAGCGAGAGTATCAGGGCAGCATGGGATTCCGACAATATGAATCACCAGTGGAGGCGTGTGTGACTGTCCGAGTAGGCATCAACGGCTTCGGTCGGATCGGACGCAATTTCTACCGTGCGTTGTTGGTCCAGCAGGAGAAGGGCGGCGCTGACATCGAAGTGGTGGCGGTCAACGACATCACCGACAACAGCACCCTGGCGCACCTGCTGAAATTCGACTCCATCCTGGGCCGGCTGCCGCACGACGTCAGCCTCGAAGGCGAGGACACCATCGTGGTGGGCCCGGCCAAGATCAAGGCGCTGGCGGTCCGCGAGGGCCCGGCCGCACTGCCGTGGGGTGACCTGGGCGTCGACGTCGTCGTCGAATCCACCGGCATCTTCACCGCCCGCGCCAAGGCGCAGGGCCACCTGGATGCCGGCGCCAAGAAGGTGATCATCTCGGCGCCCGCTAGCGACGAGGACATCACCATCGTGCTGGGCGTCAACGACGACAAGTACGACGGCAGCCAGAACATCATCTCCAACGCGTCGTGCACCACGAACTGCCTCGGGCCGATCGCGAAGGTCCTCAACGACGAGTTCGGCATCGTCAAGGGCCTGATGACGACCATCCACGCCTATACGCAGGATCAGAACCTGCAGGACGGGCCGCACAAGGACTTGCGCCGCGCCCGCGCCGCCGGGCTGAACATCGTGCCGACCTCCACCGGGGCGGCCAAGGCCATCGGTCTGGTGCTGCCCGAGCTGAAGGGCAAGCTCGACGGGTATGCGCTGCGGGTGCCGATTCCCACCGGTTCGGTCACCGACCTGACCGCGGAGCTGAAGAAATCCGGCACGGCCGACGAGATCAACGCCGCGATGAAGGCCGCGGCCGAGGGGCCGATGAAGGGCATCCTGAAGTACTACGACGCGCCGATCGTGTCGAGTGACATCGTCACCGACCCGCACAGCTCGATCTTCGACTCCGGTTTGACCAAGGTGATCGACAATCAGGCCAAGGTGGTCTCGTGGTACGACAACGAGTGGGGTTACTCCAACCGGCTCGTTGACCTGGTCTCGCTGGTCGGCAAGTCGCTGTAGCCGTGGGCGTCCCAAACCTCGAAGACCTTCTCTCCGAAGGTGTTTCGGGTCGCAGCGTGCTGGTGCGTTCCGATCTGAATGTGCCGCTCGACGGCGACGGTGTCATTACCGACCCCGGCCGGATCACCGCGTCGGTGCCGACGTTGCAGGCGCTGTTGGATGCCGGCGCCAAGGTCGTGCTGACCGCGCACCTGGGGCGTCCCACCGAAGGACCGGATCCGATGTTGTCGCTGGCGCCGGTCGCGGCCGCGCTGGGCGAGCAGCTGGGCCGGCACGTGCAGCTGGCCGGCGACGTTGTCGGCACCGATGCGCTGGCGCGTGCTGAGGGTCTGACCGACGGCGACATCCTGCTGCTGGAGAACATCCGCTTCGACCCGCGCGAGACCAGCAAGGACGACGGTCAGCGCTTGGCGTTGGCCAAGCAGCTGGCCGAATTGGTCTCGCCGGGAGGGGCTTTCGTCTCCGACGGGTTTGGCGTGGTGCACCGCAAGCAGGCCTCGGTGTACGACGTCGCCACCCTGCTGCCGCACTACGCGGGCACGCTGGTGGCCGACGAGATCGAGGTGCTGGAACGGCTCTGCAGCTCCACCGAGCGGCCCTACGCCGTCGTGCTCGGCGGATCCAAGGTGTCCGACAAACTCGGCGTCATCGAGTCGCTGGCAACCAAGGCCGACAGCATCGTGATCGGCGGCGGGATGTGCTTCACATTCCTTGCCGCACAGGGATATTCGGTGGGCGATTCGCTACTCGAAGAGGACATGGTCGAGACCTGTCGCAACCTGCTGGACACCTACGCCGACGTGTTGCGCCTGCCCGGCGATATCGTGGTGACCGAACGCTTCAGCGCCGATTCGCCCCCGCAGTTCGTGGCCGCCAATGCGATTCCAGACGACCAGATAGGTCTGGATATCGGCCCGGGTTCGGTCAAGCGGTTCGCCACGCTGTTGTCCAACGCCAAGACCGTCTTCTGGAACGGGCCGATGGGCGTCTTCGAATTCCCGGCGTACGCCGCCGGCACCCGAGGTGTCGCCGAGGCCATTGTCGCGGCGACGGCCAAGGGCGCGTTCAGTGTGGTGGGCGGTGGGGATTCCGCCGCCGCCGTGCGGGCGCTGAAGATCCCGGAAGACGCCTTCTCGCACATCTCCACCGGCGGTGGCGCGTCACTGGAATACCTGGAAGGCAAGGAGCTGCCCGGCATCGAGGTGTTGGGCCGCCCGCAGGCGAGCGAAGGAGCGTCGTGAGTCGCAAGCCACTGATCGCCGGCAACTGGAAGATGAACCTCAACCACTTCGAGGCGATCGCGCTGGTGCAGAAGATCGCGTCGCGCTAGTCGGCAAGTCGTGATGACCCGAAGACTCGGCTGTCGAACATAACTCTTGGCAGTCCGCGTTATCGCTGAAACTGGTTGGCTTTAGACGCAAGATCGAACAACGGCTGGGGCACGACGCCAAGCAGGATGGTCGCCGATGCGGCTATCGCGACGGCCGCCCCGGTAGCTCGCATCGGGAAAATCGCTTGGGGCGTCGATGAATCGGGTTCGCGGAAAAACATTGTCATGATTACCCGGGCATAGGCGAATGCCGCTATCGCGCTGCTCACCGCACCGACGACGACGAGTCCGATTGCCCCTTGATTTGCGGCGGCCTGAAAGATCGCGAACTTGCTCACAAAGCCGCTTGTCAGCGGGATGCCGGCAATCCCAAAGAGGAACAGTGATAGCACCGCAGCGACAGCGGGCGAGTTCCGGCCGAGCCCTGCCCATCGCGAGGTGTCGGTATCTTCTTCGCCGTTCGGCAGCCGGATCATGGTAACCACGCCGAAGGCGCCGACCGTACTGATGCCGTAGGTGACCAGATAGAACATGGTCGAGGCCAGGCCGGCTGGTGTTCCGGATAATCCGAGCAGCAGGAATCCGACATTGGCGACCGACGAATACGCAAGCAAGCGCTTGATGTCAGTCTGAGTAACCGTAAGTGTCGCGGCCACCATCATCGTGAGCGCGGCGACCGCCCAAAGTATCGGCCGCCAGTCCCGCAGTAGGCTGGGCAAGGCGACATAGCAGATCCGCGCCAAGGCCGCGAATGCGGCAATCTTCGTCGCTGCAGCCATAAGCCCGGTGATCGGCGTGGGCGCGCCCTGGTACACATCAGGCACCCACGAGTGGAACGGGACCGCGCCGATCTTGAATAGCAAACCAGCCAAGAGCAATCCGACTCCGGTCATCGCCAGCGACGCCGGACCGCCGTGGCCGCCCAGAGCGCCGGCGACGCCAGAAAACGACAGTGTTCCGGCATACCCGTAGAGCAGCGCGGCACCGTAGAGGAATAGTGCGGATGAGAACGCGCCCAGCAGAAAATACTTCAGCGCAGCTTCTTGGGACAGGAGTCGGCGACTCCGCGCGAGGCCGCATAGCAGGTATAGCGGCAGCGAAAACACTTCGAGAGCAACAAAGATCGTCAGCAGATCGGCGGCGGCACAGAACACCAGCATGCCGCCAAGGGTGAACATGAAGAGCGGAAAGACCTCGGTCTGAATGATTCCGCGGTCTGCGCAGAGCTGCTCGTCTTTGCTGCCCGGAACGGTGGACCCCTGCGGGGCGAAGGCCGAGAGGCGGCGTTCGGCGATCGGCGCCAGCCCAACCATGCCGATTACTACAACGGCACCCTGAAAGAACAAGGTGGGCCCGTCAACCATCATCGATCCCATAACGGCAGCCCCGTGCTCACCGCTGAGCAAAAATACGGCGAGGAGGGCGGTGACCAGGGAGCCCGCAGCCAGCGTGAGTTGCGCGGTGTACCGATGGCGCCGCGGCAGAGCAGCCTCGATGAGGATGCCTATGACGGCGGCACTGAATACGATCAGCATTGGTGAGAGCCGGGCGTACTCGACACTCGGTGCTGGAAGGGTCATTTCGCTATCGCCTCCGGGACGCCTCGGGGGGTGGGATCGAATTGGTCGATGATGGTCAGGGTGCGTGTCACCGCTGGATTGATCGCGTCCAGAGCCACCCTCGGGTAGACACCCAGCACGACTAAAAGCGCCATCAGCGGTGTGACGACGAAGATTTCGGCGGCCACGAGGTCCTGCAACTTTTCGTCGCTGACCTTCACAGGCCCAGTCATCATTCGCTGATACATCCACAATATGTAGATGGCCGAAAACACCAGCGCGGTCGCGGCTGCTGCGGCGGCGGCGGGGTAGCGCGTAAAGGTGCCGATCAGAACGAGGAATTCGCTGATGAACGGGGCCAGGCCGGGCAATGCGAGGGCCGAAAGCCCCGCCACCAAGAAGGTGCCCGCCAGCCGCGGCGCGACCTTCTGTACGCCGCCGTAATCATTTATTGCGCGAGTGCCCTTGCGCGAGACGAGGAAACCGGCGATGAGGAACAGTGCGGCAGTCGAGATGCCGTGGTTGACCATGTAGAGGACAGCGCCGGACTGACCCTGACTGGTCATCGCGAAGATGCCCAAGATAATGAACCCGTAGTGGCTTACCGATACATAAGCGATCAGGCGCATCACGTCGGTCTGGCCGATCGCCACGATCGCGCCGTAGATGATTCCGATCACCGCCAGGGTGATGATCAGCGGCCTGAAATGTGTTGATGCGCCGGGAAACAGTTGCAGACAGTAGCGCAGCATGCCAAAGGTGCCGACCTTGTCCACGACCGCCACCATCAGGACCGCGGTCGTAGGCGTCGCCGATGTCGCTACGCCTGGCAACCAGGTATGGAAAGGCCAGAGCGGCGCCTTGATAGCGAAGGCCGTCATGAAGCCGAGGAACAATAGTTGCTGGACAACGGGATTCGCAGTCTGCGCGGTACCGAGTAGGTCGCGGATGTCTAAGCTGGCTACACCGGCTTTCGTCGCCAACCCGTAAAGCCCGACTACCGCCGCGAGCATGGTCAGACCACCGAACAGGTTGTACAGCAGGAACTTCAGGGAAGCCCGTCGACCACCGGGCGTTCCGAATCGACCGATCAGGAAGTACAGCGGGACCAATGTCGCTTCCAGCACGACATAGAAGAGCACGATATCGAGCGCGATAAACGAGAGCAGGGCTAGTGATTCGACGGTCAGGATCAGCGCGACATAGGTCTGGGCCGCCCGTGGGCGATCGGTGGGATCACTCCAGCCGGCAATGATCAGCAGTGGCACTAACACGACCGTCAGCAGCACCAAAACGAATGCGATACCGTCGAGTCCCACCGTGTACCCGGCGCCCAATGCTGGTATCCACCGCTGGGATTCGACGTATTGGTATTGCGTGGCGCCGCTACTGAACCCGGATATGAGCTCGACCGCCAGGGCCAGCGTGGCCAGCGCCACACCCAGACCCACCCACTTGGCATTGCGCTGTGCGGGAGGCACAAGTAGCACAATCGCGGCACCGATGACTGGTGTCAGCCACAGAATGGTCAACCATGGAACACCCGTCACCATGACGTCACCACGAACACGCCGGCGATCACCAGCGCGGTGCCCGCCAACATCGACGCGGCATAGGATCGTGCGAAGCCGGTCTGCAACTGTCGCAATCGAACCGAGGCCTCCGCTATCAAGGCGGCGACCGCGATCGTTGCACCGTCGATGCCTTTGTGGTCGATCGCGACCAATGCGCGCGCCAGGCGCGCACCGGGACGTATGACGATGCGCTCGTTGAACGCATCGCCGTAGAGGTCGTTGCGGGCCGCGATGGTCAGGGCAGACGCGGTCGGCGCCCGCGTGGGCAACGGACTGATCGCATACCTTAGGTAGGCGATGGCGGTTCCGGCGGCAACGACTGCCAGGGTCCCCACCGCGACGGCCCATGCCGTCGTCGTGTGGTCGATTGCATGGGTGCCGACGATGGGCTCCAGCCAACGCTGCAGCGTCCCGTCGATCGTCAATGCGCCTCCCGACGCCACTGAGCCTAGAGCGAGCACGATCATCGGCCACGTCATCACAGGCGGGGACTCGTGGGGTTGGGTGTCGTGTGCCCAGCGTTTGTCTCCAAAGAACGTCATCAGCATCACGCGCGTCATGTAGAACGCAGTGAGGCCGGCACCCAGGATTGCTGCTGCGCCAAGCACGAAACCCTCTGCGCCGCCGGCACTGAACGCGGCCTCGATGATCGCGTCCTTGGAGAAGAATCCCGCTAGCGGGGGCATGCCGATAATCGCCAGATATGCCAGTACGAACGTTGCGTAGGTGACCGGCAGCTCCCTGCGCAACCCGCCGTAGCGGCGCATGTTCACCTCGTCGTTCATCGCGTGCATGATCGATCCCGCACCGAGAAACAACCCCGCCTTGAAGAACCCATGCGTCAAGAGATGCATGATCGCGAAAACATAACCGGCCGGTCCCAGCCCGACGGCTAGCATCATGTAGCCGATTTGGGACATGGTGCTGGCCGCGAGCGCCTTCTTGATGTCGTCCTTCGCGCAGCCGACGACCGCTCCGAACAACAACGTCACCGCGCCGACGATCGTGACGCCCTGTTGCGCGGTTGGGGCGAGGTCGAAGACGGCATGCGACCGCACGATCAGGTACACGCCCGCGGTCACCATGGTCGCCGCGTGGATTAGGGCCGAAACCGGCGTCGGGCCCTCCATGGCGTCGCCTAACCACGACTGCAGCGGAACCTGCGCGGACTTTCCGCAGGCAGCCAAGAGGAGCAGCAGGCCGATCGCGGTGAGTGTGCGCTCGCTTAGTTGTGGCGCTGCTGCGAACACATCGGAGAAAGACATTGATCCGATGTAGTCGAACATCAGCATCAGCGCGATGGCGAGACCGAGGTCACCGATGCGGTTGATGACGAAGGCCTTCTTCGCTGCCGCAGCTGCCGAGGGCCTTTGCGACCAGAACCCGATCAGCAGGTAGGAGGCGAGGCCGACGCCTTCCCAGCCGGCGTAGAGACCAATGTAATTGTCGGCGAGTACGAGCAGCAGCATCGCGGCCGTAAACAAGTTCAGGTAAGCGAAAAATTGTCGACGGCGCGGGTCCTCGGCCATGTAGCCGATCGAGTAGATCTGGATTAGTGAACCGACACCGGTGATCAGCAACACGAAGCACATCGATAGCTGGTCGAGTTCTAGACCGAAGTTCACCCGCAGCGCGGCAACCGGCAGCCAGGAAAACAGGGGTTCGTCTATGGCGCGGTGTTCGGAATCGCGGTGCGTCATCTCGACGAATAGTGTTGTGCACAAGACGAACGATGTGACCGCGGTTGCGCACCCGAGCAGGTGATGCCGGCCATTCCAGCGCGGGCCCCCCAGCAACAAGAGCGCGGCGCCTGTTAGCGGTGTCGCGATCACCAGCCATATCGGAATCATTGTGCGCCTTAGTTCTTCAGCAGGCTCGCGTCGTCGACGGACACAGAGTGACGGCCTCGGAAGATGGTGATGATGATCGCCAGGCCGATCACCACTTCGCTTGCGGCTACCACCATGGTGAAAAAGGCCACCATCTGACCGTCCAGATTTCCATCCATTCGGGAAAATGCGACTAACGCCAAGTTGGCTGCATTGAGCATCAGCTCGACACACATGAACATCACGATGGCGTTGCGGCGCAACAACACTCCGGATGCGCCGATCGTAAATAGCAACGCGGACAAGTAGACGTAGTTCGCCGGGCTCATGGCTGGGAGTCCTCTCCGGAGCCGGTCGCCCATGCGTCGACCCAGTCGACGGTCAGCGGCGGGCTGACCGGTCGCTGACGCGTCTGTGCGGCAGTGAGTGTTGGGTGAACGCCGACGTGACGCGGCCGCAAGGTCGCGGAGACCGATTGCGGGGCCGGAGAGCCGTCTGGGAGCAAAGCAGCGGTGTCAACGGCGTTGTGACGGGCGTAGACGCCGGGGCCGGGCAAGGTGGTCGGGTGTCCACCGGGCCGGAACCGTTCTCGGGAGAGCTCCCGTTGGGTCTTACGGCGCTCGAATCGTTCGCGGTGGGCGAGCACCATCGCGCCGGCTGCTGCCGTGATGAGCAGCGCGCTTGTCAGCTCGAACGCCCACAGGTAGCGGGTGAATATCAATGCGGCCAGACCTTGTACGTTGCCGCCCGCGTTGGCCTGCGCCAAGCCGGCGAACCGGGTCCCTGCGAGGTTGCCGAGCCCGCAGATGAGGATGACTCCGAAGCCGACGCCGATGGCGACGGCCGCGAGGCGCTGCCCGCGTAGGGTCTCTTTCAGAGATTCTGCAGAGTCGACGCCGATAAGCATCAACACGAATAGGAACAGCATCATCACCGCACCGGTGTAGACCACGATCTGCACGACACCGAGGAACACAGCATCTTGAGTGGTGTAGAAAACAGCGACGATGACCATAGTCGTGGCCAGGAACATCGCCGAGTACACCGCCCTGGCGGCCATCACCACGCCCAGCGCGGCGGCCACGGCAATCGTGCCGAGGACCCAGAACAGCACTGCTTCGCCGGTCGATGTTCTCGTAATACCTTCGGTCGCAAGCACAATGGTCATTGAGTTGCCTCCATCTCGCTTGCAATCGTTCCGCGGTAGTAGTCTTTTTCGGTTGTGTTCGGCGCCATCGGGTGTGGCGGCGGCCGCATTGCGGGTTGCAGCGGGACCAACAGCTTGTCCCGGTCCCAGATGAGACCGGCGCGGTTGTCATCGGCCATCTCGTACTCGTTGGTCATTGTCAGGGCCCGCGTCGGGCAGGCTTCAATGCACAGGCCACATCCGATGCAGCGCAGGTAATTGATCTGGTACACCCGACCGTAACGCTCACCGGGGGAATAGCGTTCGGTCGCAGTGTTGTCGGCAGCTTCGACGTATATTGCGTCGGCCGGGCAGGCCCACGCACACAGCTCACAGCCGATGCACTTCTCGAGCCCGTCGGGATAGCGATTGAGCTGGTGTCGTCCGTGGTAGCGCGAGGCGACCGGACCGGGCTCTTCGGGATACTGTTCGGTGATCGGCCTCTTGAACATGGCACCGAAAGTGACTGCAAATCCGGCGATCCCATCGAACCATCTAGGCATCGGTTTCCTCCTGACGGATGATGATCACGGGATCGAGTGCGGTCCGGCCCGGCGACGTCGGGGGCGGAAAGTCACGGCTGGCATGGGCAATCTCGTCGACCGAAGACGCGCGTCGTTTGACCCCGGTGCCCGGTCGCCTCGCCTTGGCACCGGAGGTTTTCGCGGCGAGTAGGACACCGATGATCAGGCAGAGTTCACCAATGCCGACGGGCCACTCCGCCGTGTGCGACTTGGCCCCAAGACTGCGTGCCGCCGCGACAATCATGAGCCAGACAAGCGAGATTGGGATCAGTGCCTTCCAGCCCAGTGCCATGAACTGGTCGTAACGCATCCGCGGCAGGGTCGCGCGAAGCCAGATGAACAAGAAAAGGAAGCCCCATATCTTTCCAATGAGCCAAATCACCGGCCACCAGCCGGTATTGGCGCCGTCCCACATGCTGATTGGCCACGGCGCGTGCCAGCCGCCCAAGAACGTCGTAGCCGCAAGCGCCGAAGCCGTTGTCATATTTACGTATTCAGCGAGCATGAACATTGCGAATGTCAACGACGAATATTCGGTGTGAAACCCGCCCACCAGTTCGCCTTCGGCCTCGGGCAGGTCGAACGGCGCCCTGTTCGTCTCGCCCACCATGGCGGTCAGGTAGATCAGGAACGATGGGAGTAGCAGGAACACGTACCAAATGCGATGTTGGGCGGCGACGATGCCCGAGGTCGACATTGTTCCGGCGAACAGGAATACCGCCGTGAACGACAACGCCATCGCGATCTCGTAGGAGATCACTTGTGCGGTCGAACGTAAGCCGCCGAGCAACGGATACGTGGAGCCAGACGCCCAACCGCCTAGGACCAATCCGTAGGCGCCGATGGATGCGACTGCGAGAACGTAAAGAACGCCTACCGGGAGGTCGGTTAGTTGCAGCCGTGTGGGGTAGCCGGAGATGGAAACCTCCGGGCCGAAGGGGATGACCGCGAACGCCGTGATGGCCGGAACCACGGAGATGACCGGCGCGAGCAAGTACAGTCCCCGGTCTGCGCTCGTGGGCATGATGCCTTCTTTGAGTGCCAGTTTTGTGCCGTCGACTAGGCTTTGGAGGAGCCCGGCGGGTCCCGCCCGGTTCGGACCGCACCGCAATTGCATCCGGGCGAGTATCCGTCGTTCAGCGAGAATTGCCAGCAAGACGGTCGCGAGCAAGAATCCGAATATCGCGATCGCCTTTACGGTGACAACCAACCATGTTGCGTTCATCGCGAGGCTCTGATCGCCACCACGGCGCCGCTGCAGACACCGAGGCTGTCGTGCACGCTGCATGGGCCGGAATTGATCGGCAGCCACACAACTCGGTATGGCAGGTCGGAAATATTGAGCGGCAACGTAATTGCGCCGAGGTCAGTCCTGACAGTGACCGGATCACCTTCTGCCACACCGATCTCCGCCGCAGTCGTGGCCGAAAGTCGCACCACGGCGGGTCGCGCCGTCCCGGCTAGGTGGGGTTCTCCGTCTTGTAACCGTCCGTTGTCGAGCAGCATCCGCCACCCAGCAAGAATCGCTTGCCCCCTGACGAGGGTCGGCGGCTCGGCTGGTGGTGTCGGGGATTCGTTGCGGCGCTGGCCTGTCCAGGGGCCAAGGCTGCGGAGTTCGTCGCGGGCGGCGGCTGCGTCTGGGAGGCCGAGCCCACACCCCATTTCGGTCGCGATCGTGTTGAG
This sequence comes from Mycobacterium sp. 050128, assembly GCF_036409155.1. NCBI lineage: Bacteria > Bacillati > Actinomycetota > Actinomycetes > Mycobacteriales > Mycobacteriaceae > Mycobacterium > Mycobacterium sp. 050128. The sequence goes on from NZ_JAZGLW010000006.1 coordinate 217,775, forward strand.
TATCTGCAGATCGGTAAGGGCATCTGAACCCGTCAGCGCGGCCTCGAAAATCCGCTCGCGCCCTTCCCAATTGATGAACGTGCCGGACTTTTCGGTGACCGGGGCCACCGGAAAGACGACGTCGGCGTGCTCTGTCACGTCGCTTCGGCGCAGTTCTAGGCTGACAAGGAACTGCACCCTCGACAGGGCGTGTTGGGCTGTGACCGGATCGGGAAGATCGGTGATTTCGACCCCGCCGACCACGAGTGCGTGCAAGGCGCCACCGAACGCGTCGGCCAGGATCGCGGAGGTGTCGCGGCCGGGTCGGGAAGTCGGGCGGCCACCGGGCAAAATGTTTGGTAGGGCGCCTGCCTCGATCGCGCCTCGCTCTCCGGCGCGCCGCGGCACCCACGCTAGCCTCGCCCCGGTGGCATCGGCCAACCGCGCCGCCGCCGAAAGCCCGCCGGCGACGGATGCCAGCCGCTCACCGACCATGATTACCGCGCCCGGTTGGCGCAGCAGCGTACTCACGTGCCCGCGATGTAGTTCGTCGAGTCGGAAGGGCTCGTCGCCCGGTGCCGCCCGTACCAGGGTGCCCGCCATCTTGGTCAGCCCGCGGGTGGTGAACGGTCCGATCGAGAACACCGGCAACCCTCGGGTTCGGGCGGCTTTCCGCAACCGGAGGAAGACGATCGGCGACTCCTCTTCGGGCTCAAACCCCACCAGCACAACGACCGGTGCCGCCTCGAGGTCGTTGTAGGTCACTGTCATCGACCGGCCCGCGATGCGCGCAGCCAAGAAGTCGGCCTCCTCGGCAGAGTGCGGGCGAGCACGAAAGTCAATATCGTTGCTATCCAGGGCAAGTCGCGTGAACTTCGCGTATGCGTACGCGTCTTCGTAGGTGAGCCGTCCACCGAGCAGTACTCCGGTTCGGCTGTGCCCGTCGCGGAGTCCGGCGGCGGCAACGCTGAACGCCTGCGACCACGACGCCGGCTGCAACACGCCATCGGATCCACGGATCAGTGGGGTCGTGATCCGGTCGGGCTGATTGACGTAGGAGAAGGCCCAGCGGCCTTTGTCGCAATTCCACTCCTCGTTGACCTCAGGGTCATCGCCGGCTAAGCGGCGCAACACTTTTCCGCGACGGTGATCGGTGCGTTGGTCACACCCCGACGCGCAGTGTTCGCACACTGTGCGGCTGGATATCAGATCGAATGGGCGCGCTCTGAATCGGTAAGAAGTGCCAGTCAAGGCGCCGACCGGGCAAATCTGGACTGTGTTGCCCGAGAAATATGACGTGAAAGGCTCTTCGCTATAGATCCCCACTTGTTGATTGGCGCCGCGCTCCAGCAGCTCGATGAAAGGGTCGCCGGCGATCTGGTCGGAAAAGCGGGTGCAGCGCGCGCACAGCACACATCTCTCCCGGTCCAACAGCACCTGAGACGAGATGGGAACCGGTTTCGCGAATGTTCGTTTGGTGCCGAGGAAGCGGGATTCGGCCTGGCCGTTCGACATCGCTTGGTTTTGCAACGGGCATTCGCCACCCTTGTCGCAGACTGGGCAGTCGAGTGGGTGGTTGATCAGCAGCAACTCCATCACGCCCTCCTGCGCGGAGGCCGCGGCGGCTGATGTGTGCTGGGTGTGTACCACCATGTCATCGGCGGCAGCGGTGGTGCACGACGCCATCGGCTTACGCTGACCTTCGATTTCCACCAGGCACTGGCGGCATGCGCCTACCGGCTGCAGGAGCGGGTGGTCGCAGAATCGTGGAATCTGGATTCCCGCTTGCTCGGCGGCCCGGATGACCAGGGTTCCCTTGGGCACTGTGATCTTGGTGCCGTCGATGGTCAGAGTTATCAAGGCCGGACCGCCAGTTCGGGGGTCTGCAGCATCGAGTCGTGCGGGTCGAATGGGCACCCGCGGGTGGACATGTGCGCCTCGTACTCTTCCGGGAAATGTTGCAGGGACGAGAGGATCGAACTCGCCGCCCCATCTCCTAATGCGCAGAACGACTTTCCATTCATGTTGTTCGCGACATCCAACAGTCGCTGGAGATCATCGGGAGTTGCCGAACCCGTCTCCAGCTGCTCATAAATCTGGGTTAGCCAGTACGTGCCCTCCCGGCACGGAGTGCACTTGCCGCACGATTCGTGGGCGTAGAACTGTGTCCAGCGCCGTGCCGCGCGGACCACGCAGGTCGTCTCGTCAAAGATCTGTAGTGCCTTGGTGCCCAACATCGATCCGGCAGCGCCCACTCCCTCGTAGTCAAGGGGGACGTCAAGATGTTCTGCGGTCAGGATTGGCGTGGATGAGCCGCCCGGCGTCCAGAACTTCAGTCGATGATTGCCGCGTACACCGCCGGCGTACTCGAGCAGTTCGCGCAGTGTCGTCCCCAATGGGGCCTCGTACTGGCCGGGACGATTGATGTGTCCCGACAGGGAATACAAGGTGAATCCGGGGGAGTCTTCGCTACCCATCGACCGGAACCAATCGGTGCCGTTGAGAATGATCGACGGGACCGATGCCAGCGACTCGACGTTATTGACCACAGTTGGACACCCGTACAACCCGGCTTCGGCGGGGAATGGCGGCCGCAGGCGCGGCTGGCCGCGGCGACCTTCCAGCGAATCCAGCAATGCGGTTTCCTCGCCACAGATGTAAGCACCCGCGCCCGCATGGACCACGACGTCGAGCCGGTAGCCGGAGCCCATGATGTTCGAACCGAGCAAGCCTGCGGCATAGGCCTCAGACACCGCAGTTTGCAGCCGCCGCAGCGCCGCAACCACTTCGCCGCGGATATAGATGAACGCGTGCTGTGCCCGGATTGCATAGGCACCAATGATGGTGCCTTCGATCAGGACGTGTGGCGTCGCCATCATCAACGGAACGTCTTTGCACGTACCGGGTTCGGACTCGTCGGCGTTGACGACAAGGTAGTGCGGTTTGGCTCCCGCGCCGGTGTCACCTTGTGGGATGAACGACCATTTCACGCCAGTTGGAAAGCCCGCACCGCCGCGGCCGCGCAGGCCAGAGCTCTTCACTGCCTGGATGACCTCGTCGGGGTTCATGGCCAGCGCCTTCTGTAGCGCCTGGTAGCCACCGTGCTTGCGGTAGACGTCGAGCGTCCACGATGTCGGGTGATCCCAGTAGCGGGTCAGTACCGGGGAAAGCGCCATCTCAGTCTTCGCCTTCCAAACCATCTGCGGCCATTCCGTTTTGGCGAGCGGCTTGCAGCCCGGCGACCGTCGCAGCACCGGCGGTCGTGGTGTCGGTGTTCGGTGGCGCGGTGCCCGCGAGGAGCCGCTCGGTTTGCCGGAAGGTGCACAGGGGTCCGCCGCGGGTCGGCTTGGGGGGGTCGCCTGCGCGCAGCGCGTCGACGAGGCTGCGGGCCGTTGAGGGCGTTTGATTGTCGAAGAACTCCCAGTTGACCATGATGACGGGGGCGTAGTCACATGCGGCATTGCATTCGATGTGTTCGAGGGTGACTTGACCATCTCCGGTGGTTTGTCCAGGGCGCACGCCGAGGTGGTGTTGCAGGGCGTCCAGTATCGCGTCGCCGCCCATGACTGCGCATAGCGTGTTGGTGCAGACACCAACGACGTATTCACCGGTCGGGTTGCGTCGGTACATCGAATAGAACGTGGCCACCGAGAGGACCTCGACGCTGGTCAAATCTATTTGACCGGCACAGAATTCGATGCCCGCGGGGGTGAGGTAGCCGTCTTCGGCCTGAACCAGGTGCAGCAACGGAAGCAACGCCGAGCGCCTGTGTGGATAGCGTTTGCTGATCTCGAGCGCTTCGGCCTCGAGGCGGGTTTGTGTCTCGAGTGGATAGGAGTCGGGCCCGTCGAGGTGTTGTGGCTCTTGGTGTTTGGATCCCAGCTGCAGGTATACGGTCATCGGTCGACCCCGCCCATCACTGGGTCAATGGAGGCCAGCGCGGCGATGGCGTCGGCTACCATGCCGCCCTCGCACACAGCTCCCACCGCCTGCAGGTTGGTGAAGGAGGGATCGCGGTAATGCACCCGGTAGGGCCGAGTGCCGCCGTCGCTGACCATGTGCACGCCCAGCTCGCCGCGCGGTGATTCCACCGCCGTGTAGACTTGGCCGGCCGGAACCCGGATGCCCTCGGTCACCAGCTTGAAGTGGTGGATCAACGCCTCCATCGAGCCGCCCATGATCTTGGCGATGTGCTCCGGCGAATTACCCATGCCATCCGGGCCCACCTTCAAATCCGCGGGCCAGGCGATCTTGCAGTCCTCGACCATGGTCGGACCCGGCTGCAGTTTGTCCAGACACTGCTCCACGATCTTGACCGACTCCCACATCTCTTTGACGCGAATCATGTAGCGCCCGTAGGCATCACAGCCGTCATCGGTGATGACGTCGAAATCGCAGTTCTCGTAGCCGCAATACGGTTCGCTTTTGCGTAGGTCGTACGGCAAGCCCGTGGAACGCAGGATCGGACCGGTGATGCCCAGCGCCATGCAGCCCGCCAGGTCCAGGTAGCCCACGCCGTCGGTGCGGGCCTTCCAGATGGCGTTCTCGTTGAGAAGGTCGCCCATCTCGCGCAACGGCTGCCGCAATTGCGCCAGCGCTTCGGCGATTTCGTCCTTGGCACCCGGCGGCAGGTCTTGCGCCACGCCGCCGGGCCGGATGTAGGCGCTGTTCATCCGCAGGCCAGTGATCGATTCGAACAGCGTGAGCACGATCTCGCGGCCCCGGAACCCGACAAACATCGGAGTCATCGCGCCTAGTTCCATTCCGCCGGTTGCCAGTGCCACCAGATGGCTCGATATTCGGTTCAGCTCCATCATCATCACGCGAATGATGTTGGCGCGCTCGGGTATTTCGTCGGTGATGCCGAGCAGCTTCTCCACGCCCAGGCAGTACGCCGTCTCGTTGAAAAACGGTGACAGGTAATCCATCCGGGTCACAAACGTGACACCCTGATTCCAGCTTCGGAACTCAAGGTTCTTCTCAATGCCGGTGTGCAGGTAGCCAATACCACATTGCGCCGCGATTATTGTTTCGCCTTCGATTTCCAAGATCAGGCGCAAAACCCCATGGGTAGAAGGGTGTTGGGGTCCCATGTTGACCACAATCCGCCCGGTGGCGTGTTCTTGGGATGCCGCCACCACTTCGTCCCAATCGTGACCGGCGACGGCGACGATCGTGTCCTCGTCGACACCGTCACAGACTCGAATCTTGGAGGTAGTCATCAGTGGTAGGCCCTCCGCTCGTCGGGCGGGGGTATCTGCGCGCCCTTGTATTCGACCGGGATGCCGCCGAGTGGGTAGTCCTTGCGTTGCGGGTGGCCCTGCCAGTCGTCGGGCATCTCGATTCGGGTCAGCGCGGGGTGGCCGTCGAAGATGATCCCGAAGAAGTCGTATGTCTCGCGTTCGTGCCAGTCGTTGGTGGGGTAGATCCCGAACAGTGAGGGGATGTGCGGATCCTCGTCTGGCGCAGACACTTCCAGCCGCAGCCTGCGGTTGTGGGTGATCGACTGCAGCGGGTAGATGGCGTGCAGCTCCCGGCCGGTGTCGTGCGGGTAGTGCACACCGTTGACGCCCAGGCACAGTTCGAAGCGCAGTTCCGGTTCGTCGCGCAGGCGTTGGGCCACCTGCAGCAACCGATCCCGACTCACGTGCAGGGTGAGTTCACCGCGATCGACGACGACGCGTTCGATCGCGGCAGGATAGGCATGCTCGCCGAGCGCGGTAGCCAGCGCATCGACGAGCTTGTCGAAATAGCCGCCGTAGGGACGAGAAGCGTCTTCTGCCCGTGGGTTCGAAGGTAGCAATCGACCATATCCGGAGGTGTCGCCGCTACCTGCCACGCCGAACATGCCCCGGCTGCCGTCGTTGATCATTGTCGCAACAGACCTTTGAGCTCGTTGGTGGGCGTGGCGCCCAGTGCCGCCTGCTCGGCTTCAGCGACGGCCTGCTCCCGGTTTACGCCGAGCGGCATTTCCTGAATCTTCTCGTGCAGCTTGAGAATTGCGTACAAGAGCATCTCGGGACGAGGCGGGCAGCCGGGCAGGTAGATGTCCACCGGCACCACGTGGTCCACGCCCTGAACGATCGCATAGTTGTTGAACATCCCGCCGGACGACGCGCAGACACCCATGGCCAGCACCCATTTCGGTTCTGCCATCTGGTCGTAGATCTGGCGCAGCACCGGGGCCATCTTCTGGCTCACCCGCCCGGCCACGATCATCAGGTCGGCCTGGCGCGGTGTCGCCGAAAACCGCTCCATCCCAAACCGTGCGATGTCGAACCGTGGTCCGGCCGTTGCCATCATCTCGATCGCGCAACAGGCCAATCCGAATGTTGCCGGCCACAGCGAGTTCTTGCGGACGTACCCGGCGATCTTCTCGACAGTCCCGAGCAGGATGCCGGCGGGTAGCTGTTCTTCCAGGCCCACGGTTTTACCTCAATCCCATGTCAGGCCGCCGCGGCGCCACACGTAGGCGTAGGCCACGAAGACCGTGAGCATGAACACCACCATCTCTATCAACGCGAACACGCCGAAGCTGTCAAAGGCGACTGCCCAGGGATACAAGAACACGATTTCGATGTCGAACACGATAAAAAGCATTGCGGTCAGGTAATAGCGGATCGGAAACCGCTGAGACGGTCCTGCGCCTTGGTTGTGCGGCTCGATACCGCACTCGTAGGCTTCCAACTTGGCACGGTTATAGCGCTTTGGTCCGACGAATGCCGCGATGCCGAGTGAACCCACGCCGAAGGCGGCGGCGATCCCTCCGAGAACCAGGATGGGTATGTACGCGTTCAACCGTCGGGCCTTTCATGCCGTAGCTGGGTTCCACGCTGACGAATGACACGGCAGGATTGCACCCCGATTTGGGGGACGGGTAAGGGGATTCACTCCGATGGGGGCAATCGTTAGTATTGGCCGAGTGATTCGACACGGTAGCCGGACAGATGAGTGCGCTCGGCTACGAGTGCTGGTTTACAGCAGCAATGTGAGCGTCCGCAAGAGGGTGCGCCATGCTCTCGCCGCTACCCCTGACAGCCGTTTCCCAGCAATCGATTTCGTTGATTTCGCAACGCATTCTGCAGTCGCTTGTGAAATTAGGTCGGGGAGGGTCGACCTGATCATCGCGGATGGCGAGGCGTCGCCGGCGGGCGGAATCGGATTGGCCAAGCAACTCAAAGACGAACTGCCGCAATGCCCGCCGATCGCAGTCATTACCGCGCGAAGTCACGACACCTGGTTAGCCGTCTGGTCGGGAGCGGACGCAGTGGTATCGCGAGGCCTCGACCCTGTGGCATTGACGCAGGCGGTTGTGCCCCTGCTGTACGGGCGGCTGACCGCTGAGGTGGGTCGAAACGGTACCCGCGAGAGCGCTGGCGGAGTTTCAGAATGCTCAGCGCGCCAAAGGTCTTCAATTCGCAGCACGCGATGATGCTCGACCATGAGCCATGCGGTGCCGCCGGCAATGGCCATCGCTCCGACGATCCCCATGGTGAGCAACCACTCGGGGTGCCGGTAGGCGGCAGCGGCGACGCAGCCGATCAACGACATCACCCCCAGCGCGATGGATAGTAGACCGGGCCAGCAATAGATATCGATGAACGCTTCACCAGCATGTTGCTGGGTTGTGCGAAAATGGTCAATCGGATCGCGGCTGTCAGCCATGTTTTCTCCTAGGTAGATCTACCTGGAGGACTAGTCCGGGAACACGCGTGAGCCATCCCCCACATAGGTGTCCGGCCGGGTGGGGTCACTCCACTGGAGTCCAGCCGACTTCGCGATGGGCGAGTAGGTGGGAGATCAGCAGCTCCGTCGAACCCGTGCAGGGTGATTGGGTGACAATGTGCCAAGGCCGATCCAAAGGTGTTCCAGGTGCAACCAATTCGACTAGCGCGCCGGAATCGAGCTCGCGGCGCACTGCCTGGCGAGACACCAGCGTTACACCTAACCCCGCAACGGCAGCGGCGACTACGGCGCCGTGTGAACCCAGGACCATCTGTGGCGGAGTAACCTCGAGTTCCTCGAGCAGCGCCGCCGTCGTCGCGCGGGTGCCCGAACCTGATTCGCGCAGAAGCCATGTCGCGTTCGCGGGGTCGAAACGCTGTGCGGTCTCGGGCGGGCCGACGACAACCAGCGTGTTTGGACTGACTGCGCGCACCTGGACTTGTTCGAGGTCTGCCGGTGGACGCCCGGCGACAACGACATCTACTTCGTGGCGGGCCAGCATGGGCCAGATTGCGGATCGAGACGCTACTTCGAGCTTGCAATCGACTCCCGGATATTTGGCGGTGAATGAGGCCAGCAATGCCGGCAACAAAAGTTCACCCGCAGTGGTCACCGCGGCCAGCCGGATCGATCCATGCTCTGGGTCGGCCTCCCCGCGCGCTGCGAGCACAGCCTCGCGGTGCAGCCCCAGGATCTTTCGCGCATACTCGACGTAGCGTTGTCCGGCTGGCGTGAGCCGAACGCCGCGGCCATGCCGGTCGATCAGCTGGATGCCTATTTCGGCGCTGAGGCTGCCGACTGCCGAGGAGATCGCTGACTCGGTGACCACCAGCCGCTCGGCTGCTCCGCGGACCGACCCGGTGTCGGCGAGCTCTACGAGTGCACGTAGTCGGGCGTTCGTGGTCATGGTGTCTCGGTGTGTTCCGGGTCGTCGAATACCCGGCTGGCCAGCAGGTCCGCAGCCTGGATGGTGGTCAGTGCCGCGAGATCGACACGCGGGTCGGCATCTTCGAGTAAGCGTCGTGCGTGCCGCAGTCTTGCCCGTTCGATCGCGTTACGCACGCTGCGGGCATTGGCGAACCAGGGCTGACCGATCCGCCGTTCGAGATATTGGTTCAGCGCGGTGCGGCCGTCGTCGGAGAAGGTGTAGTCGAGCTGCTCGGTCATCAAGGTTGCGATCTGTGCGAGTTCGTCGACGGTGTAGTCGGGAAAGGTGATGTGGTGGGCGACGCGGCTTTGCATTCCGGGATTCGCAGAGAAGAACTGATCCATTTTGTCGGCATAGCCCGCCAAGATGACGACAAGGTCGTCGCGGTTGTTCTCCATGACCTGAAGCAGGATTTCGATCGCTTCGGCCCCGTAGTCACGTTCGTTCTCCGCCTTGAACAAATAGTATGCCTCGTCGATGAACAGCACTCCGCCCATCGCTCGTTTGATCACTTCCTTGGTCTTGGGCGCGGTGTGTCCGATGTATTCGCCTACGAGATCGTCGCGGGTCACGCTCACGAGATGTCCCCGGCGTAGGTATCCCAGTCTGTGAAGCAGGTCGGCCATTCTGAGCGCCACGGTCGTCTTTCCGGTGCCGGGATTGCCGGTGAAGCACATGTGCAACGTGGGCTGTGGTGCGGTGAGACCGTAGCGCGCACGCGTCTGATCGACGAGCAGCAACGCAGCGATCTCCGCGATCCGGGTCTTGACCGGTGTAAGGCCCACGAGCTCGGTGTCGAGTTTAGCCAGCACGTCATCGACCCCGGCGTCACGACGCGCAGCTGCCAGGTCCACTACCGAATGCGGTGGCAGCACGGCCGTTTTCGCTAGATCAAGATCTGCATCCGGTGACGGACCGGATTGACCGGGGGTGAAACCGAAAGAACGGCGGACTATTTCGGTCGCTTGCTGTGTCATCGACCCCCCCGGAGTGCCGTGCCCAATCGTTCAGTCATAGCACGCATGCTGCCACTCAAATGTGAAGATGTCTATTGAGAATCAGTCGTGCAAACTATACCAAATACTTAACATCCTCACCCCGTGCATCCACCCCATGGGTGAGGCCTGACGGCAGCGCTGGTCTCTATCGTTGTGCGGTCAGACGTGCGACTCACTGGGCGGGAGTTATGGTCGTGCCCAACTGGATGCCTCGTTGGAAGCTCTTGGGACAGCTTGAGCGCCGCGTGATGGAGCAGTTGTGGAGCAGCTCAGAGCCGCAGACAGTACGTCAGGTGCACGCCGCCCTCTCAATGAGTCGCGATCTCGCCTATACCACCGCTATGACGGTCTTGCGCCGGCTGGCCGACAAGGGGCTTGTCCTCCAGCAGCGCGATGACCGCGCGCACCGCTACGTGGCGGTGCGAAGCCGCGATGAGTTGGTCGCCGAATTGATGTTGGATGTGTTCGACCAGCTTGCCGATTCGGGGGACCGACGCGCCGTTCTGGTTCAATTCGTCGAAAGCGTCCGGACAGAGGACGCGCATGCGCTGCAGAGCGCGCTCGATGAACTGGAAATCAGGCACGCATCGGCGGGAGCGGGATCGCCGCGGTGACCGACGTGCCCGAACCGGGCCTGGACCGAATATGGAGGCGTCCGCCGACGAGTTCGGCGCGTTCTGACATAGACAGCAGGCCGTACCCGCGTGTCTCGTCGTTCCCCAACGGATGCTCAAATGTATCGAAACCGATTCCGTCGTCGATGATTTCGAGTCGCGCGGTGTCGTCGTCTACAGCGAAGACAAGTCGCGCCAGCGAGGCGTTGGCGTGCTTCACGACGTTCTGCAGGCACTCCTGCGCAATCCGGTAGAGGGCGAGTTCGATGTGCTCGGGCAGCCGGGTATCGGCCAGGTCGACGTCGAGCTGGATTTGGGGGATCGCACGTGCGAGGCTAGCCAGTCCGCCGGCAAGACCGAGATCGTCGAGCACGGGTGGCCGTAGGCCGCCAATGGCGGCGCGAGCCTCCTGAAGGGTTAGCACGACCAATTCACGTGCGGCCTCCAGCTGGACGGAGGCCTCGGCCGGATCGTTGCCCACTGCCCGCGCCGCCGCATCCAGACGGTAAGACAGGGTGATGAGTCGCTGCGAAATCCCGTCGTGGATGTCGCCTGCCAGGCGCCGCCGCTCAATCTCTTGCGCCTCGATGACCTGCTCGACGAAGTTTTCGTGGGTGCGTTCTCTGACTACCAATTGGCGATGCAGCCTCGCCTGGTGCAGTGCACCTGCGATTAGGCGCCCGATCACCAGCAGTAGCTCGACATCGCCGGACGTGAATTCGCGACGCTTTACGGTGTGTACGGTCAGCTCTCCGACAAGTCCGCCGGGGTCGGTTTCCATGGGTACCGAAACCATGGATGTGAAATTCGAATCGTCCAAGTCGTCGACGCGAAGGTATCGCGGATCGGACTCTTTGCGCTCGGTGATCACGACCGGTTCGCGATGGCTGGCCACCCACCCCGAGATGCCCGATCCCAGCGGCAGCCGGATCTGCCCGACTTGACGGTCGAACGGCGGGGTGGCGCCTGCCAGTGTCAGAGACCGGTCGGTGTCGTCGAGCACGTACACAAAACAGACATCGGTGCCAGTCGCGTCGGTGATCATGCGCGCCGCAGCAGCGGCCAGTGGCTCGACCCCAGGCCCGCTCGATGCCGCCTGGATCAGTTCGCGCAGCAGCGCCAGCTCGCGGTCTGCCTCGACGAGATCGCGGACGGCATTTGCTCGTTCGTTTCGGCCGGCCGCCGGTGTGGGCGCGACTTTGCTCACTGGTAGATACCTTCGCGGAGCGCTGTGGCCACGGCACTGGTCCGGTCGCTCACCCCGAGCTTGCGGTAAATGGACCTCAGGTGGCTCTTGACGGTCTCGTCGCCGATCACCAGTTTGTTGGCGATGCCGCGGTTCGACAGCCCGGTCACCATGAATGACAGGATCTCGCTTTCCCGCTGCGTCAGACCCTGTCGGGCGCCCGGCCAGAACTCGTCGCGCTGCAACCGGGAGGCGGTATCCACGGCGCGCGCGGCCAGCCCGGGATCGATGGCGGTCTCGCCGTTGCGCACCGACTCCAACTGCCGAATCAGGTCGTCACTGCTGATGCTTTTCAGAAGATAGCCCGATGCGCCCACACGCAACGACTGAAAGAGGTACTGCTCGTCGTCGTAGACCGACAGCATCACCACTTTGCGGTTGGGATCCTGTTGGCGCAGCAGCAAACACAAATCGAGGCCGCTGGAACCTTGCATACGTACGTCGCAGAGCACAACGTCGGGATCGAGGCTGTCGACAACGCTTACCGCCTGTTCTACGCCGACAGCCTGTCCCACGACTCGCACCCTGCTGCTAAAACCGGCGAGCATCGCCTTGAGACCTTCGATGACCATCTCGTGGTCATCGACCAGCACAAGGCGTACTGGACCCGTGGCCGCCGACATCATGGCTACACCATAGAGGCCACCACCGCGCAGTCATATGGCTTTTCCTGAGTGCGGTCGCGGATAACCCGCTCAATCCCCCTGGCAGGGGGAACGGATGTGGGAGTCGCCGCTTTAGCATCGCTGCCAACAACTAGGAGGTTGGATGAACACGCGCGTGCCGACCCTCGTCGCGTCAGTTCTGCCTGCGGACTTCTCGGATCTAGGACACGAAGTCCGGCAGTTGGAGAAGGCAGGGGTGGACCGAATTCAGTGGGACGTGATGGACGGCCGTTTCGTCCCAAATCTCACCTTTGGCCCTGACGTCATCGCCGCCAATCGCGACCATGTGTCGATGGGTTTCGAGGCACATTTGATGGTGGAGGACCCCGACCCGATGTTGCACCGGTGGATCGAAGCGGGTTGTGAACTCGTCATCGTTCACGCCGAGGCCACTCGGCACCTGCATCGAACTCTCGCGGCCATAGCCGACCTCGGTGCGCGCGCCGGCGTCGCTCTCAACCCCGCCACTCCACTGGAAGCGGTGACCAACGTGCTCGATCTCGTCGATCTCCTTCTGGTGATGACGGTGAACCCTGGATTCGGCGGACAGCGGTATCTGGCAACCATGGAAAGTAAGATCTCCGCCGCGCGTAGCGAGATCGACCGGCGCGGACTGGATATCGAATTGGAGGTCGACGGCGGTATCACCGCCGCGACCATAGGTGCGGCGGCACGAGCGGGGTCGGATGTCTTCTGCGCCGGCTCGGCGCTGTTAACCGGACAAGGCGACCTCGCCGACCGCGCGGAAGCCCTGCGCGCCGCTGCGGTGGCGGAAATGGAGAAGCGATGAGCTTGGCGCAGAGCGCAGCTGGCAGCCTTGAGGCATTGACCGAGGAAGTTGACCGGTTGGCAGTCACGACACTGCGGTTCTTGGCTGCTGACGCGGTGCAGTCCGCGAACAGTGGCCATCCGGGACTGCCGCTTGGAGCCGCCCCGGCGGCGTGGGTGCTCTGGTCGCGGCACCTACGCCACGACCCAGCAGATCCCCAGTGGCCTGATCGGGATCGGTTCGTTCTGTCTGCAGGTCACGGTTCGGCGCTGTTGTACGCCTTGTTGCACGTGTTCGGTTATGACCTGTCGCTCGCCGAGCTCGAGCAGTTCCGACAACTCGGCTCGCGTACACCTGGGCACCCGGAGTACGGGGTGACGCCGGGCGTCGAAACCACGACCGGACCGCTGGGACAGGGACTGGCGAACGCGGTGGGGATGGCTCTTGCCGAGAGGATGCTCGCGGCGCGCTGCAACACCGGTGAGCATCGTGTTGTCGACCACCGCACCTGGGTGCTGGCCGGTGACGGTGATTTGATGGAGGGCATCAGCCACGAAGCCGCGTCGCTGGCCGGACGGCTTGGGCTTGGACGCTTGACCGTCATCTTCGACGACAACAACGTCACGATCGACGGTCCGGCCGACGTCAGTTGTGCCGATGACGCGATCGGCCGGTTCGCCGCATACGGGTGGCACACGCTGTCCGTGGACGACGGCAACGACGTCGCCAGCATTGATCGGGCGCTGGCCGAAGCTCGTGCCGTCGAGTCGGCTCCCACGTTCATCAAGGTGCGCACGACGATCGGGTACGGTGCGCCCGGGCTCGAGGGAACCTCGAAAGTGCATGGCAGTCCGCTGGGCGTTGAGACCATCGCCGCGATGCGCGACAACGCGGACTGGCCCGCGACGGCGTTCTATGTTCCGGGCAACCTGCGCTCCGCGATGGCCGTCCTGGCAGCGGAAGGCGCTGCGGCGCGGACGGAATGGGTTCGCGCATACGCCAACTGGGCTGCCGATCACCCGCAGCTGGCCGTCGACTTCCCGCTTAATCGAGTGCCCTCCCCGCCCGGCACGGAAGTCCTTGCGCCGCTGATCGATGCGGCGCCGACGGGCCGGCTTGCCACACGCCAGGCGTCGGGTGCCGCGCTGAATGCTCTCGCCCCCGAATACCCCGCCCTGGTTGGGGGTTCGGCGGACCTGGCAGCTTCCACCAACACAGCCATTCCCGGCGGGCAGGTGAGCGCCGGCGACTATGCCGGTCGCACAATCAATTTCGGCATCCGTGAGCATGCAATGGCGGCGGTCATGAACGGCATGTCGGTACACGGCGGCCTACGGCCCTTCGGTAGCACATTTCTCGTCTTCTCCGATTACCTGCGGCCTGCGTTGCGGTTGTCCGCTCTTATGGAGCAGCCCGTCGTGTACGTCTTTACGCACGATTCAATCTACGTGGGGGAAGACGGCCCGACGCATCAGCCGATCGAGCAGATCGAATCAATGCGCCTGATTCCCGGGCTGACTGTGCTGCGGCCCGCAGACGCTGCCGAAACCGCGTTGGCCTGGGACATCGCCCTACGGAACCTGTCGGGTCCCACGGCTCTCGTCTTGACCAGGCAGAACCTTCCAGCGCTCAGTGGTGATCTGTCGAGCGTTCGCGAGCGCGGATTCCGGGTAGTACGCGATGCCAAGAACGACCCTGCTGTCTTGATCGCCGCCAGTGGGTCAGAAGTGTCGCTCGCCCTGGACGCGGCCGAGCTGCTGGCGGCTCGGGGTGTGGATGCCGCGGTCATCTCGGTTATGTGGCGAGAACGGTTGCAAATGGCGCTATCTGGTGATCCGTGCTTGTGGCAAGACGTCCCGGTGGTGTGGGCCGAAGCCGGGGTTGCAACCGGGTGGCGCGCGATCGCGCGTGACCGGGACGAGGTCGTGGGGTTGAGTCGGTTCGGCGAAAGCGGGCCAGGCCCGCAGGTGGCTGCTCATCTGGGCTTGACGCCGACTGCGATCGCCAATGCCGCCTTCACCGCCCTTGGTTATACGCCCAGTTGGGAGTGATTGGTTAGGTTGCCCGAGAAGAGCTTCCGGATAGGTCGCGCGTCTGGTGAACGTCACCGACCCGTCATGTTGGCGGTCGCCGGTGACAGTGGGGCGGGCAAGACCACGGTCACCTCCGGTGTGGTAGAGGCTCTGGGGCGAGATCGGTGCGTTTCGATATCCACCGACGACTATCAACGATTCGATCGCGAGGAGCGGAGAGACAAGCCATTCACGTCGCTACATCCCGACTGCAGCTACGTCGCGATCCTCGAACAGCATCTGCAATTGCTCGCCACGGGTCAACCGGTGCTAAAACCGGTTTACGAGCACTCGACCGGTCGCCGGATGCGCCCTGCGCTCGTCGAGCCCAATGATTTCATCATCGTGCACGGTGTGCTGCCGTTGCACAGCAAGCTTGCGCGCGCCTGTTTCGATGTCGCGGTGTTCCTCGATACGCCGGAGGACGTACGACGTGACTGGAAGATGAAGCGCGACACCGCGCTGTGGGGATGCTGTCCGGATCAGGTGACCGCCGAAATCGAAGCCAGCCAAGCCGAATACGTACAATTCATCGAGCCGCAACGAGCACACGCCGACATCGTCGTTGGCTTCGCTCCGATCCCGTCGCGTGCGGATCCGCCGGAGACGCCGCTTTCGGTCGAGGTGTTGTTGCGCCCAACCATTCGTCAGCCCGACCTGACTGATATCTTGCGGCCCGACCTGACTCATACGGCTCATCTTCGACTTGGCCGCGATACCGATGGCAGACCCGTCGACAGCCTGCACATCCATGGGTATGCCACACCGGAAGAAAACGCGGCTGCTGAGAAGATCTTTTGGCACGCGCTGGGGGACCCGAGCACCGACGTGCCGGCCTGCCTTGGCCTGATCTCCCCAGGGGTCCGGAGCACCCCGTTGGCGATGACGCAGATACTCCTGCTACACCATGTGATTCATGGACCGCGATAGCGTCGCACGCGCCGAATCCTTGGCGGCGGTGATCTTCGATGTAGATGGCACCCTGTCCGACACGGAGCGCGACGGCCACCGGCCGGCATTCAATGAGGCGTTTGCAGTTCACGGACTTGAAATCAATTGGAGTGTTGAGGAATACGGACGGCTCCTGAAGATCACCGGTGGTCGGCGCCGTATCGCGGCTTCCCTGCGGGAGCATGGCTTTGGCGAACTGGCCGATGACTTGGCTGCCGACATTCATCGGACTAAGACGGAGCTGTTTCGGGAGCGAGTCGTTTCCGGCGATTTGACGCCGCGCCCGGGACTAGTGGATCTGGTAGGAAGCCTAGCCCATGAGGGGATTCGGGTGGCCATCGCCACCACTGGGCGGAGGGCGTGGGTGGAACCGCTAGTAGGTCGGCTCCTTGGTAGCGACGTAGCGGAGACGATCGTGACTGGCGACGACGTTAGTCGGTTGAAGCCCGACCCCGAGGTTTATCAGATCGCGTTGCAAAGGCTCGGGATTCAGCCCGAAAATGGTTTAGCAGTAGAGGATTCGGAAATCGGGTTACGCGCTGCCACAGCCGCCGGGTTGGCGACCATCGTTGTCAGCAACAACTACACGGCGAGCCAGGATTTCACCGGCGCGTCAATGGTGCGATCGGGCTTCGGCGGTCCCGATCCATTGAGGGGCAGCACATGCAGGCAGATCCATCGCGCGGTCCACGCATGCGCCGCGCAGGATGCGCTGCGGGCATCGGCGACACACGAAACAGGTGACAGTCGGTCGGCTATTCGTCGACGCGGGAAGATCGTCTGCACCCTTGGCCCTGCAACTCAGTCGGACGAGTTGATTTTGGCCCTGGTTGAGGCCGGAATGGACGTCGCCCGAATGAACTTCAGCCACGGCGACTACGCCGATCACAAAACCGCGTACGAGCGGGTGCGTGCCGCCTCGGACGCCACCGGGCGCGCCGTGGGTGTGCTCGCCGACCTGCAAGGCCCGAAGATCCGGCTCGGGCGCTTCGCCACGGGGTCCACCTACTGGGCCGACGGGGAAACGATCCGGATCACCGTCGAGGCCTGCGAAGGCACCCACGACCGGGTGTCGACCACCTACAAGAGGTTGTCCACGGACGCCGTGGTCGGTGACCGGGTTCTGGTCGACGACGGCAAGGTCGGGTTAATCGTCGACGCCATCGATGGCGACGACGTGATCTGCACTGTCACCGAGGGTGGCCCCGTCAGCAACAACAAGGGCATGTCGTTGCCCGGGATGAACGTGTCCGCACCGGCCTTGTCGGAAAAGGACATCGACGATCTCATCTTTGCCCTGGACCTGGGCGTCGACCTGGTCGCACTGTCTTTCGTGCGCTCGCCGGCGGATGTCGAGCTGGTTCACGAGGTGATGGATCGCGTCGGACGCCGGGTGCCGGTGATCGCCAAACTGGAAAAGCCCGAAGCGATCGACAATCTCGAGGCCGTCGTCCTGGCCTTCGACGCCATCATGGTGGCCCGCGGCGACCTGGGTGTGGAGCTGCCGCTGGAAGAGGTCCCCTTGGTGCAGAAGCGGGCCATTCAGATGGCCCGGGAGAACGCCAAGCCCGTCATCGTCGCCACCCAGATGCTCGAGTCGATGATCGAAAGCTCGCGACCGACCCGGGCCGAGGCCTCCGACGTCGCCAACGCCGTGCTCGACGGCGCCGACGCGGTGATGTTGTCCGGCGAAACGTCGGTGGGGAAGTACCCGCTGGCCGCGGTCCGGACGATGGCGCGCATCGTGACCGCGGTCGAGGACAATTCCACCGCCGCCCCGCCGTTGACCCACGTGCCGCGCACCAAGCGCGGAGTGATCTCCTACGCCGCCCGCGATATCGGCGAGCGGCTCGACGCCAAGGCGCTGGTCGCCTTCACTCAGTCCGGTGACACCGTGAAGCGACTGGCGCGCCTGCACACCCCGCTGCCGCTGCTGGCGTTCACCGCCTGGCCCGAGGTGCGCAGCCAGCTGGCGCTGACATGGGGCACCGAGACGTTCATCGTCCCGATCATGGATTCCACCGACGAGATGATCCGGCAGGCCGACAAATCGCTGCTCGAGCTGGGCCGTTACAAGCGGGGTGACCTGGTGGTGATCGTCGCCGGCGCGCCACCTGGCACAGTAGGGTCGACCAACTTGATCCACGTCCACCGAATCGGGGAGGACGACCTCTAACGCCCGAGGTTGTGCGACAACACCCGATGGCAGAGGCCTAGTTGGACGGCTAGGACGGCTATACCGTCGTCACGGAGGTAGAGGCGCATGGCCGCGACTGTGACGTCGGGCATCCGTCCCCTTAACTACGTTGGGTTTCTTCACCGATGTCGCCGATGCGATCGCATAGCACCACCCGGCCGTCGGTCAGGTGGTAGGTGAGGCCGACGGCTGAACCAAAGAGATCCCGGGTAGCTGTCTCATGGATAATGTAGATTGTTCATGAAGCATGACGAAACACACTGGCGCACAGTCGGATTGGGCGTCTAAACCGTCACAGTGACGTATCGACTGCTTGCCAGGCCACTTGGGCCTTCGCAGCAAATCCGGGCTTTCTGGTTCGCTGTTGGTTCTTGTTGTCGTCGCGGGCGACGCGTGTATTTTCCCGCGGTACTGCCGCTCGCGGGCACGACCCCTGCGTGGAGATCCATCATGCGCGAACGATCTGGTCGGTAGGCGTCCCTCACCGGTTGACCATACGCAGATTATCGGTAATTCCGTTTTGCGGCATTACTGCTTTACGGCTAAGCAGCCCGTCCGGCACAATGAGCTATGGCATTTCATGGTTTCGTGGCGGTCCAGGGCCGCGGTGTGGTGGCCCTGCCGGCCGAGGTTCGTCGGCGTCTGCATCTCGATGAGGCGGGGGCACAAGTCGAGATCACCGAACGCGAGGACGGGGTTCTGGAGCTTCGGCCCGCGCTGCCGATCCCGGCTGATCAACGCTGGTTTTGGCAGGACCGCTGGCAGCAGCGGGAAAAGGAGGTCGACGAGCACGTGGCGGCCGGACGGGTCACCGTTCACGATGACGGTGACGCCTTCCTGGACCATCTCGATCAGCTCGACGCCCAGGCCGACGAAGCGGCGGCCGACGCCGAGCTCGAGTCGTGAAGTTCGAGACCACACCGGCGTTCGATGCGGACTATCGCAAGCTCAAGGCCGAGCACCGAACAGCCTTCCGTGACGTGGTGAAGACGAAGTTCATTCCAGCCTGCGATGCCTACGCGGCAGATCCGGCGACCCCATGGCCGCGGTCACTGCGCGTCAAGTCCGTGCAAGCCGCGCCAGGTGTCCTGGAAATGACGTGGTCGTTCGCCAGTCCCGACGGGCGAGCCACTTTCGAAGTGGTTACCGTCGATGCCGAGTTGCGCTGCCGATGGCGTCGTGTCGGAGACCACGATGTCTTCAAATCCCCCTAAGGCCGACTTGGGAGGGCATCGATCTTCACAGTTGGCCTTTTCCGGTCCGCCTTGGATCACTGTGACGGGGCGAACAAATTGGCCTTCAAGTCACGCCCTGCAGCTGTCTCTCAGGCCCAGCCACTCAGCATGGGCATTATCAGCCTCGCTGCTTACCCGTCGGGAGAACGCGGCTACCACTGTGCGCTGGTAGTCCAGATCCTCGAAGGCATTTAAGTCGTCCTTACGGCGCGCATACTCGGCTGCTGCTTTTAGCGCGGCTAGCAGCCGAAAGTGGTGGCACGCGATTTGGGAGGCGAGCACCGCGCGTTTACGCGCGGCCTCGATCAAATCGCCGCCGGGGCGCTCCTCAGCTTCGAGATTTTGTGGCTTGGCCCAACTGGGCGACAATCCCCTGAATCCGGTTGAAATCGACGAATCCACACTGACGTCGTCAGCTGACAGCGACTCGTCAATTCCGCTACAGACCGTACCGGCGACCTCAAACGCAGACTCATTGGCACTGCCCGAGCCCCCATGCTGTTCGGTGGTCATCGGTTGCTGGAACAGTTGTGATTAGAGCTCTTTGGCAGGATGCGATGCACCGCGGTCAACGCATGCCCACTCCACCCGGCAATGATCACGCACGGGCTATCAGTCTTCAAACTGACGTTGTTGGGCAATCATCGCCATCCTGTCGATGTTTCGCTAGCGCGATAGCCAAGTCCTCAGCGGCTGCTGCACGGTCGCGCCGCCTGTGATCCATGACCGCTGGCCAATGCGCGAGTGCGCCTTTCACCGCTGCCGAGATCGGATCCAGCGGCTCGCCGTCATCGCTAGGCCATCTAGGGCTGTCAACGGGTGGATCCACTATCGCGCGCAATTCCTCTTCCGACGTCATTACCCGCCTGCCTTTCTTACTGTTCACCTATTGCTTGATGTTGCTCATCTTGTTCAGTTACAAGATTTTGCAACGCTTTTCGTCAATTGTAGCTTCGGACGTCGACACATAAGGCGTCTCTGAACGTGCAGCTCTGCAGTCGACCACCTACGCACACCGGAGACGGGGCTTGGGCCTTCCACCCCAGAACTGTTGCCGATCGTGCCCGGGAGCCCCAGCGGCGCAAGCGATGCAATCGCCAAAGACGCTTGCCGGCATCCCTAGCCGCGAGGCGCCGGCCCAGGCTAAGGCAGCCGGCCACTCGGTAATGTCGAAATTCAATCTGCTTGTGTGCTGGGTGCTTTCGGCCTGATTTCAGGATGGCGGTACGGGATCATCTCGCACGATCTCTGAGATCGGCACACCGAGTGCCGCCGCTAGGTCGTACAAGCGCTCGAACAGTAAACTGCGGCGGCCTTTTTCAAGGTCAATCAGCAGCGACCGGTCGATGTCCGCGGAAAGAGCAAGCTCCTCCTGAGTCACTCCGCGCTCAAGACGGAGATCCCGAATGCGGCGCCCAACCGCCTCGCGGACCGCCGCCCAGGCTCTGGCACGTTCAGGATCGTTTTGACTGGGTCGCGTGGGCACGCACACAGTTACGGCGCGCCGAGGCATTACGTCTGCAGTACTAGTCCAACGTTTATAGTTCAGCTATATAAAACGCACTGTAAAGGCGGGTGGTCCTATGGGTTCGTCGGGCGTTCGTCGCCGCACTGAATTCGTCGGCGTCTGGTTTCTGCCAGCGGAAAAAGCGGCCCTCGAGGTTGCCGCCCAGGCGCTCGGAATGAGCGTGGGTGCTCTGGTCAGGTCCAGTCTCCACGCAACGCACGCGATCGACATTGAAGGTCCACCCGAGAAGGGACGCGGCAACGCGCCACCGTCGCGCGTCCCTGCATCCCACCTGTTGTAGCGGCTGATGATCGATCCTTCGTTGCCACGAGTCAGCGTGACCGAACTACGCCGCCACTTCGGCCGGATCATCGATGAGGTGGAACAGGGACAAACCTTTGTCATCACCCGGCACGGGCGCGAAATCGCGCTGCTCGTCCCGGCCGAGAAGTACCGCCGCGTGAGCGCACGCGGGTGACCCGCGTCGTGATGGCGATCCTGAGCGTCTAAGTGAACCACGCGTCGGCGCGGGCGGTCGCGGCCAGCGTCGAGGCTTTCGGCGCGAGCCGGTCCCGATGTTCTCTGCGGCTCGCTGTACGAGATCGGTGCGCCTTTGAGGATGCCGAGGCGGTGAATCTGCCGTCTGCGGTGGCTAGATGGCGCTCAAAATCGTACGTATTTCGTGGGCACGTGTTCGCGCGTTGCCTTGACTGTTCGGTATTAGCGAACATCTGATTGCAGAATGCGAACTGAAGCGCCGGCGCTGCTTCCGATCTTCCGCTCCCGCCTGCAGGGCGAGCTGCTCAGCCGGGTTCTTTTGCGTCCCGGCGAGGAATTCACGCTCACCGATCTCGCCAACGATCTCGGTGTATCTAAAGCCGGCCTCCACGGCGAGGCCCAACGCCTCATTGCCGCGGACCTCCTGACCGATCGACGGCAGGGCAAGAACCGACTGGTGTCGGCTAACCTCGATCATCCCGCGGCCGGACCTCTAACCCAGCTCGCATTGCTCAGCTTCGGACCTCACCAGATCATCGGCGACGAATTTGCCGACCTCCTCGGCGCCGAGCAGATCGTCATCTTCGGATCTTGGGCAGCCCGCTACGCCGGCCAGCCCGGACCCCCGCCTAACGACATCGACGTTTTGGTCATCGGCGACACCAGTCGGCTGGAGGTCTTCGACGCTGCCGATCGCGCCGAGCGCCGCCTTGGCAGACCCGTCAATCCCGTGCAGACCAGACCCGCCCGATGGGAAGACCCAGGTGACTCGAGCTTGTTGATCGAGATCAAGCAACGCCCCTTCCTTACGGTGTACTCCCGGGACAATCAATGAGCAGCGGGATCCACGGGCACGACACTCCCAACGATGTTCAACTGGTTTGACAGCCAAAGGTCGTCGCGCGTCATATGGCCCGGATTCCCCGACGCCCAACTTGTCTCGCCGAACGAACTACTGGGCGCCCGCGACGGCCGCACTCCGGACCTGCCCATCAGAAGGAACACCCGCATGATTGGGCGTCTCAACGACCTCCGCCACCGCTAATTCCGTCTCGTCGTGCGCGGTGCCCTCTGTTGTCGCGGCTACACCTGAGTGCTAACGGGCCTGGGCTTGGGACAATCAGATCTGCGGCGCACCGCCGATGCTCTCGCCGCTTAACTAGCATCGCGTTCAATGCCTTAACTGCAGCCGTGCGGTGCCGCAGCGCCCTCGCTCGTTCTCGAGCTATTCGGCGCCCAAGCCGCCGCCGCGTCTGCTGCGTTGGCGCGCTCACTCCGCCGAACCCGTACGCCTCCCAGCTGTGAGCTCACCGCGGTTCTACGTCGTCGTCCTGATTCGTCGTGTCTGCGCTCACTATTGCTTTTCTCCCACCGTTGCGTTTCTCCCACCGTCCCTACCGCATCAGGTCCACCAGGAGCTTCCCGCTTTGACCCCTTCGCACCACACACCTCATGCACTTAGGTCACAAAACGATATATTTTCGTTTGACGCAATTAGTATTGAGGGGTGTCGCAGAATCCAAAATGCCCTCGATGCGGTGACTCACTGCCGCCGCAGACCGATCCGCAACGGCGAGGCCGGCGGCGCATCTGGTGCTCGGATGACTGCCGTAGCCGCGCATATGCAGAACGTCAAGCAGCGGCCCGAGCGGGGCTGGCGGTGCGCGTAGTTGAGGTGCCGCGCTCGGCGTTGGCGTGGCCGTCTTGGCCATCGCTCGCGGAGCCGCAGAGTTATGCGACGGCTGCTGTCGATATCGATGCGTGTGTGGAGTTGCTCGACGCGTTAGCCGAGCGTGTGCGACGCAAAACGATCGATCAGCGGGTACGGGCCGCCGCGTTCCGACTACTCGATGCTGTTGTGAACCATGGTCCGAAAGAACCGCCCGATGCGCATCCAGCGAGTCCCAATAGTCAGGTGACGAAGACCGCTACCGAACTGGCAATCGACGAATTCTTGTTCGGAGACAGTCGGTAGCTGGGTCAGTGCATCGTGTCGCGCCGGCCAGATGTCCAGCTTGGATACCACTGTTTGTACATTGCCGAGACGTGCCGCCAAGTCGTCGTGCGGGCGTTGTGCGGCTTAGCTTCGTCAAGTCGGCTGGGTCCGTTTGTCGTCGGTTCTGGCTCCGCCAGTTGCGTGGTGCGCGCCTCAGCGATCCATCGGAGCTCTTCGTGGATACCAGCGGTTATCCATGAATTTGGGGCGTGTCGCCTGGGGGCAGGGGAGTGTCCCAGCGTTCTAGGACCAAGACCGCAATTCCTCGGCCCTGCGCATCACCACCAGGCCGTCCAGGGCTACCCGGCCCGAGCCGAGCACGGATCAGAGGCATCTCATTGCCACCCCGACGATCACCCTTCGACCGTGAACTGAAGGGACACTAATAGCGACAACACTTTTCATCGTTCAGCGACGGCCGCCGCGTCCGCAGGACCCGTGGCTATTGCCGAGGTCCACGAGCGGCGGTCGAGTCAAGACGCCAGGCAGCCGCCCTGCCCGATCAGAAATCGTATGCAGGGTCAGCGTCGAGGATTCTCGCGAACATCGCTGTCAGCCCTGCGAGGTCGGATTCGGCTCGCGCGGCGTGGCACGCGCTGTGCAACTCGGTCAAGTCGGTCTTCTGCCAGTCGAGGCCGGCGCCGCGTTCTGAGAGGAGGAGGTCGAAGAACTCGCGGGTGGAGCGGCCGTTGCCCTCGCGGAAGGGATGGGCAAAGTTCGTGTAGTCGTACAGGTAGGCGACGGTGCGGGCGAGCTCAGCCTCGGGAACATCCCTAAGCCGATCGAGCCGGTGAACCTCAGCGGCGACATGAGTCATCGGCTGGCTGATGCTGCCCGGGGGACAGAATGACTCGCCGCCCTTCTCGATGCCGACTGTCCGCAGATCACCCGCCCAGACGTACACGTCTTGAAAGAGCTGACGGTGGATCGCGCGCAGATACGACAAATCATATGTACGGTCACCCAGAATTTCGGGGGCCTCACGAAGTTCGATAACCCGCGCCTCGACGAGATCGTTCTCCGCGTCCCGCAGCGCCTCCATTGTCTGGGCACCGACACGATTCCTCAGAACGTTCGTGCCAGGAATGAAATAGCCCCGCCAATTCTGTTCGAGATCGCCGGTATCCCAGGGATGCGGCACTCCAGGCTCGGTTACGTCAGGTTGTACCGGCGCCGAACGCGATCGCGCAGCTCAGCGGCGGTGATGGTTCCACGGGCGTAGGCAACCTGGTCGGCGCGCGTGGCGTTGGTGCTGCGGGAACCTTCAAGCTCGGTGCTACGGCGGATCGCCCGCACGGCCTTCACCCGGCGCTTGGCCTTCTGCAGCTCGGTCACTCGGAACACCACCTTCAATGGAGTCCCTCCAGGATAGTCGACGCGGCTGACATCGGATGGAAGCGCGGATACGCGGCGAGCAGGTGGCCGGCGTTCATCAACGCTGGCACCGGGTGCGCGCTGATGTCGTACGGCGTGCCTGCGGGTCCGGGTTATCCGGTGTCGTCTATATCGAATACCTGAGCCTTCATGTTGCCGGCGCGACCGCGCGCTCACCGACGCTCTGCTGTTCATGTCACGAGTCGGCCGACGGGATCGACCGCATCGATGTCCTCTGGCTTCGGGATCGTGCACGCTTGACCGCTCGTTCGTCTCAATGCTGTCGTCATTTCCGCACTGGCGACTAACTGGTCCGCCTGTGCTGCAAAGGCCAGCGGTTAATGGGCGTGTACAGACATAGGGCTCATGGCTCGGCACCGACAAGTCGGCAGTCATCGGCAATGTGGTGGCCGAGGTTCTCCTGGCCGGTTTCTCGTGGCCAGCGCGGGCTTAGCCCACCTGGGCAAGAAGCGCACCCATTTCTTCGAGAATGGCCTGGGCTCACGCCGGACCTCCTGGCCCCTACCTCCACGGCGAGGTTCGCGACCGTAGTCAGCCCCGAGAACAGCTGGGACATGGCGTCTTCCTCCGAGACGCCTGCGTCGGTGAAGTCGTTGAGCACCGATGTGAGCACTGCGTCGCGGCCGGCGGCGTCATTGGTCGCTCGACTGAATTGGACGATAGAGACGTAGGCGAGGGCGTTTTGCGCGGCCTGGAGCTGGAGTTCGGGTGTCCATTCGAATGTCATGTCAGAAGCGTAGGAAACCGGGGTGCAACCAACTGTCACTGTCCAGGCGGCGGCGTGATGCAAGAGTTCAGCTGAGACACCATCGAAAACTGTTGGCTTCTGGCGGCTTCGGGGTGCGCAACAGATAGCCATGTCGGCTCTCTCGGGGTAACCGCCTGTGAGCGCACCGACCTCCTGGTCGAGAAGACGACAGGCACGACATCGCGACGCGCCGAAACAACGTGATGGTTCTGTACCAAACGGAGAGTTCATAACTGCCCACAGGGCCTGACGTGCTGCGATGGCGTCCGACCTAGGCTTTATCCACAGCCTAAATGACACCTTTGTGATTCATCCACAAGCTGTTGCTGCCGACAGACGGAGTTACCCCAAACGATCCACACGGCACGCACAGCAGCCGGTTTCTACTGTCCGGTGAGAGGTCTAGCCTCACCAAGGTGGCCCAACCTGGCTATCGCGCCTACATCGACGAATCGGGACAGCGGGCGCGCACGCCGCGCTCCAGCCCGCATTTCGTGATGTCTGCTCACGCGCTCTCGGTGCCAGGCAACGCTGCTCCCGCGGAGACGCGGATCGACATTTGCCGGGCAGTGGCTGCGCGTTCGCCCAGCTCTGTCGGCAGCAGCCAGTATTCTCTCTCCGGTCGAGCGGACGGGGACTTTGGATGCAGGTGATTGCTGAGCGGTACGTGGAGATCGCGAACACGCGGCGGGCCGGAGGCCAGGGTGACGTTTTCCAGGCCGCCGACATCCAGCAGGCCGGTCGCACTGTCGCGGTCAAAGTCATTCCTGCGGCATCCGATGATCTGTCCCGCATCTACTTCGAACG